>DNWN01000003.1 GCA_003507115.1 Cryomorphaceae bacterium
GCCCCGCGCGACCTCAGGGTGCAGCGTGTGATGGCGCGTTCGGGCATGAACCGGGAAGAAGTGGAGCAACGCATGGCCCGCCAATGGCCGGATGCGAAAAAGCGTAGCTTCCTCCGTGAGGGCGATTTTTTGATCGAAAACGACGGGGATGAAGCCCACCTAACGCATCAGGTAGACGTGCTTCATGCGGAACTGCTCCAACGCATTCAAGGATGAGTGCATCTTTTGGGCAGCGCTTTGGCTTCTTTTTCTTGGTAGGGGTTTGGGTCGGATTCCTGGCGGGGGTGCTTTTTGGGATACTGGCTGCCGCCTATTCCATGGCCATGATGGATGCCGATACCTTGGGACTTTTTGGTATCATCACCTTCATCAGCTCGTTGGTTACTTTTTTCGTGTCCATCCCCTATGGACTGGCTGCAGCCGCTGTGGTTGGCTGGGTAGAACGATCAGGTCGCCGGAAAAGTCAAGCACGCAATGCCGTTTGGCTGCTCCAAACCGTCTTTTTTTGTGTGCTGATGGGTCTAGGTCTTCTAGATCCAGTCAACCACCTTTTTCTCATTCCCTTAAGCGTCAATTTCTTCCTGGGGCTGTGGGTTACACACCGGCGCATGGCCAAACATGAAGACTACTGGGCTTGGGATTTAGAAGCTTAGGACACCCGTAAACATGGGGATAGACCCCGGCATGCCGCCCACAATGATCATGGTTTCTCCCCATGGACTATCCCAAGCATACCCGATTTGGGCTTGCTCATTGTCATCGGGTTGGTAATAGAATTCGACGAGCCATTTCCCATAGGACGTTGGGATATGCCAGCCGCATGCCACAAGGGGGTGCCAGGGGTCCATATGGGTATTTTGACAAAAACCGATGTTTCCATGAAATTCGTACCGACCCGAATGCGTGGCGCCGAGCCAAAATTTATGTTGGGGGATAATCTGGTCCCCATACAATGTACTCACCGTTCCGGAGAGCGCCGAAGACCAAGCCCCATTTTGCATCCATTGATAGGTCAATCCAGCCAGTAAGGATCCGTGTTTGACGGTGGGGTCCCAGCCTGTAGCGGAAGCAAGGCGCATCTCCCATTTTTCCGAGAAAGCATAGTGCCCCTGAAATTGTATTTGGGAGTAAAATTGAGTTCTATCATCCCGTTGAACGGGGAAGCTCAAGCTCGAGCACTCAAAGCTGCTCGCCCCGAGAGGTAAAATGCTTCCAGATTCTAACATCGGTTGGCCAAATGCAGTGAAAAGTGGCAAAACGAGGAGCGATAAACAAAGTGGTTTACGCATTGATTTTTGTTTCTGCTTTTCGAACTTGGTGCCAGACGATCCAACCCAACAAGGCGTTGACCAAGTAAAAGATATACTTCGCTACGTAGGCAACATTTCCGAATAAGACATTCTGATAAAGCTTCAAGCTATTATAGACTTCGTAAAATGCCCACGTGTCCGCATACATGCGCGGCATGTTGAGGGTGCCCGAGAAAGTCAAGGCGGTGATGGCGGTGGTCACCCAAAATTTGGCCATATCCTCCTCCAAAATGCCATGCTCCAAATACCCACTAAATCCAATATAGTTGAGGACAATGGCCATGACCGTCGCGATGCCTGCGTTGACAAAGTACCAGTTATCGAATTTTCGGGGCGTTCGGTTGCCCTTTTTACGCCAAAACCAAAAAGAAGCGATGTTGCCAAAGAAGGAAACGGGGTAGGTGAGCAGGGCGGCTTGGTTGCCCAAATAGTAATCGACGATCGTGGTATTGACCGTCGTTAACACACCAATGAGGTTGCCCCAATTGTTCCGCTTCGTAACCAAGCGTGTAGCCATCATTGAGAAGGCCGCGCCTACGGTCGAAAGAATGCCAATGGGAATGCCATCAATAACGGTGAGATGATAACCCATAGCCATCGAGGCGCCCACTACGATAACAACTCCGACAACGTCCAATGTGACGCTTTCTGTAAACTTTTGGAGTTTGGAAATCATACGCTCTAATCGGGGTTATTCCGCTAGGGGAAAGAGGAGGGAGGTAAAGGTATGACTTCCTGCCGGCAAGGTTTGGATGCGTTCCGCAGCCAGGACGGCGCCGAGGGCGAATCCTGCGCGGGAATGGGCCACATGGGTCAAGCTGATCTGATCCATCGACGAATCGTAGGTGACGGTATGGGTGCCCGGCACGGAATCTTTCCGAATGGCGGTGATAGGCAATGACTCCGCCGAGGCGCCTGGCTCTAGCTCCCACCCTTTAAGCAGCGTGTTCTCCGCTAGTATCCCTTCAGCCATAGTGATGGCCGTACCGCTCGGGGCATCCTTTTTGGCGGTATGATGAATTTCTTCAATCCGGGCGATGTAGTCCGCATGTGGTGCCATGAGTTTGGCCATGTAGCGATTAACTTGGAAGGCGATGTTGACGCCTAAGGAGAAGTTGCTCGCATACACCAAGGGTGTGCGGCCTGTGTCCAGCTCGGGTATTCGATCAAACCACCCCGTGGTTCCGCATACTGTGGGGATGCCAGCCCTCAGGAGTGTTTGCACATTACCAAAAGCGGCATCGGGCTGGGTGAATTCAATGGCGACATCCACGCTGTTCAAATCGTGGGATGCCAGGCCCTCCCTTCCAACACGAAGGACAATTTGGTGACCGCAAAACTGGGCGCATGCCTCGATTTCGCGCCCCATTTTGCCGTATCCGACCAAGGCAATATTTAAGGCCATGTGAGTTGAATTTTGGCTCCCCATGGAGCGTTTGCTTGGGCGCAGGGGCTGATGCTGCCGACTAACGTGGGACTGACATCAAAGTGAACTAAGAACCCGGATGAATAAGCGTCCAAGACCTGGAAGAGGTAGGCTGCACCCACCCCGAGAATGGCATAGTCCCGCGAACGCCGGGTTTCATTTTTGAGGGTGAAAAGCTGGTTATCTGTAAATCGCCCCACGAACTCATCGGTTGTGGTTGGGTCGTTGTCAAATCGAATGTCAATCGCCGTATTCAGTCGATTGAGCGTGCTTTGATTCGTGTACAAGAAGTAGCCCGAGCCCGCCATAATGCCCCAAGCAATAGGAGCCTTCCAAGCCTGGTGGTTGGCAATTTGGCCCGCCCCCGGAATCACGGCAGAGGCCAGGGCGGCTTTTCGGGCCTGTGCCTCGCTTCCCCCTTGGGCACAAAGTCTCAGGGAGGTGCCAAGGATGGCCGCGAACCAAAAGAATTTTAATGTTTTCGCCATTTCAAGACAAAAGTACCACGACTGCTGCGCTTATGGGCAAAAACCTCCTGGTGGGTTTGTTCTCTCAGGGAATTGGATATATCGCAAACTACCCTCATCCTTCCCGAGGAATCTCCCTATTTTTGCGCCCT
>DNWN01000126.1 GCA_003507115.1 Cryomorphaceae bacterium
GCATACACGGCCCGGCTTCCGGTGCAGCCAATAGGCGGAACGAGCGACATGCCCAATTCCGGCTGAAACTGGTTGGATCCTGTCGTAATGTGAAAGCAGTACACCGGGGCACTGGCCTCGAGTTGGGCCAAATCCCCCACATTCGCCTGGTTGCCCGCAAAGGTGATCGTGGCGGGCGAGGCTCGATTCCAATACCCTTGGACCACCCCATTGATTTTTATTTCGGTGCTGTCTACCGTCGGGATGACCACGAGGTAGTCCAAGCCCGTAGGGGCAATCCCCCGCGCAATCATGTATTCCGAGCCAAGCAAATCCTCTGGTACCAGCTGGTCAAAACCTCCATCCTGCGAGGGGGCCCCGGAATTTTGCTTGTAGTGGTTGCCGCCCGTGGTCACCGCAATGGGCTTGTCCGCGACAATGCTCGCGCCCGCGAACTGAAAATTTTCGGCTATGGTCGTGGTGTAGGACTGCCAGGCTTGCAGCGAAAACGTCATTTGGTTGGCGCCGGCCGTGTTCAATATACCGGGAGGAAGAGTGATCACAACCGTGGTATTGGGCTCTGTCGCGACCACGGAAATAAAGCCCATCGCGGCTTCTGGAGCCGGATTGGCCGCGACAATTTTCGTTTGATTTCCCGCCAGGAAGGCCGTTCCCAATGCGCGCGTCCCTTTTCCTGTGACCAAGTCTTGGTTGAATACATGATTTACCCGCTGCGTGACCATGATGTCCCGATTGCTGCGCACAAAGAGGGCCGTTCGGTTCATCGGCTGATGCGCCTTGGGGAGCGAAATGGCCCCGTAGGTACTCCAGAGATTGGTGATTTGACTGGAAAGCGTCAGCGTCTGCGGGACCCCTTGAAGCAGGTTGACCGTTTGGAAGTAGGTGCTGTCCGAATTGAAGACCACCACTTCCGCATCCGGAAAGGGGGTGCTCAGGGTGATCTCTTGATTTTGGTCAAGCCATTCCGGGATGGGCGGCAGGTAAAACGCCGTGTCAAGTTGCCCGTACAAAGCAGGATAGGCCCAAAGACAGATTAGAATAGAGAGGCCACGCTGCACCCCTTAAAGTTAAGAATACTATTTCTATGAACCGCCCTCAAACAAAGGGGTTTGACCGCGGGGACAAACGGCGGATCTCGCGGGCCTCCGAATCGACCCCCAAGACGGCCGGAATGGTCCGGCTGCAATGGCGGGACCACAGTGCGTAGGCGTTGGATCCAGTGTTCAACATGAGAAGGCCATCCCCCTCTTCCAACTGCGGCAACAGCACCTCTTTTTGCAGGTAATCCCCGGCGAAACACAAAGGCCCCGCCATATCCGTTCGCACGATTGGACGCTTTGCCGCGTCTCCCAGAGGGATAAATTCTATTCCACGGGGTTTGACATAGGCATCCCGCAGCAAAAAGTCCGCCCCCAGGTGCACATAGGCCACCCGCGTGCCCCCGCGCTGGACGGCATATTCCACATCACTGAATGCATAGCCCGTATAGAAATAGGACCATTGGCCAAATTCTGTAATGAGTTGGTAGTTCCACAATTCCGGGCAAGTACCGCGTAGGGCTTGTGCATAGGCCATCATGGCCGAAGGGGAATCGGTGAGGATTTCGGGCATCAAGCCGCCACCGATATCCAAGGTGTCAATACGCCGTTCCAAGCCCGCATTCGCTAACAATCCATTTGCCTCCTGGGCCAAATCCACTACGGAGCGGATGGCCGATACCGCCGATTCGGTCCGAGCCATGGAGCTCCCTGAATGCACATGAAGTTGGGTCACCGGAAAAGCCAAAATGGCCTCCAACAAGGCCGACTTCTGTGCAATGGGCACCCCAAACTTGGATTCGTCGTGGCTCACATGGTAGACGGACGGGGCGCCCGTTTCCACCATGGGATTGATGCGAATTCCCACGGGAAAATGGGGGCGGGAAGGAAGTCGATGCAGCTCTTCTAAGGTGTTGACATTGAAGCGAATGCCATGCAGTTCTTCTTGACATTGTTCAATCTCTCGACGGGTCTTTACGGGCGAATCAAAGACGATGCGCTCGGGCGGACAACCCGCTTTCCGAGCCAGCTGCACCTCTTCCATGGAAGCGGCCTCTAAGCCATAGCCCCAGGCGACCACGCGGCGCAGAATCTCCACATGGGGTTGGGTTTTTATCGCCACCGCATGCAGTGCGCGAGGGTGTGAAAAAGCCGTCGTTAGATGATCGAGGTAGCGCTTTTGCTGGGTCCAAGAATGAAAGAGTACGGAGGTATCCCCCTCGCCGATCCACCCTTCATGGCGAGCCGCTTCTACGGCCCAGAGAGCCTCCTCGCGTAGGGTGTTCATGCCTCGAAAAGGTGTTTTACGGCCCGCTCAATGAGGCCGATAATCTGGAGATCATTGGTGGGATCAAACTGCTTCTTGGCCATTTGCTTTCGCACACTGTAAGAGCCGATGGCCAGCCGAATGAAGCTCTTTTCCCCGTACTGCACAGGTTGACCGATAAAGACGCGGTCGTAGTCCCGCAAACCCTCGTGCCGACTGAGGACCAAATAATCAAAGAGTTTTTTGAGCTCCGTATTGCTCAAGGCGCGTCCTTGGATCAAAACCATGAAACTCACAATGCTGTCATTCGTTAACTCGATATTGGGCATGAGGCGGAAGTAGTCGCTTTGGGCTAATCGTCCGGTCACCACCTGACTCCAACGCCGAATCAAATCATTCGCTTCTTCTTGAGAGAAGGTCATGTAGGCTTCCATCTCGCGCAGCGCAATTTCCCAGCGCAAACGCAGGCCCACATTCTTGTAGGCGGGCAATTGTTCCCGCACCGCTGGCAAAGCTGTAGGAAAGTCATAGGCCGAAAATAAACGCTCAAATCCCTTGGCTACCCCGGCAGGCTTTGCAGCCAGCAGGCTAGTCCATTGTTTGGGCACGAGTAAAGCTCCACAGAACGGGGGGGCTTGATAAAATTTTGACCCAGTTACCATGATCATCACATTCTTCCCAATCAGTTCGTGAATCAAGGTTCGGTCCGTGCGGAATTGGCACATATCGACGACCCACATGACCCCTTCCCGGAATTCATCGATGATGGCCAAGTCGTCCTTGATGCCCGACTTGCTCCCAAAGACCAAGTTACCGACCAAAGGTTGTCCTGGATGCTTGGCAATCAAGTCGCGAATAGCTTGCTTTCGGTCCACAATATGCCCCGATGCCGCTCGAGCATCTAAAAAATGCACCCGGGCATGAAGATTTTTTGCAACGACCTCGCCCATCGGAATCCGCTCGCCAAATTGATTCCATTCGGCATAATATGTGTTTTCGGCAGCAGCTTTGGATCCCGATCCTAATTCTTCCGGACAAGAAACAATGTTGATGATTTCTTGCCCCGGATGAAGGATCGCCTGAAATAATAGTGGCAAGTACATCATGTCGCTGCCACTCGGGCCAAAATATACATGAAACTGATCCCCTTCTGTCTCCCTCAAGAGGGCCTGCAAACGCTTGGCTTGATCCTTCACCAAGGCATTGTGGCGTTCATCCGAGTAGGTCTCCATGAAATCCACAGCCGTTTGATAGCCCGAGGGTGTCAAGGTTCCGCAGGTACATGATCCGCGGTGAAAAAGGCCCGCATAGTTCAGCGGGTTGAGGTGGTATTTGTTCGCATTCGTTTCAGGACGAAGAAAAATGCGTTCATCACAACCGGACGTCAGAATATCTAAAAGCGTGGCATCATCCGAAGACATCAAAGTCAATATTTAAAGGATTCGGCGACAACGAAGTCGCTCATTGGTTAATTTATTCGCTAAGGTTAGCCAGGCAAAATGGGTGTCGTGTACGAGATGAACTTTCCCCTCGAGAAAATTTTGGGACCATTCGGGGTCACACTGGTAGTCCGCGGTGAACTCCACGACGCCCTCCAAATTGATTCGGCTCATTTGCAGGCGATCCTCCGCAATGACGCGAACATCATGCCAAGCGCCTTCGCCGATGCCCCCTAAATAGGTTGCCCATTCGGGCAAGCCCGCTGGAAGGTGGTCCGGTTCCTGCAATTGCCCTACGCGGGTATCGGGCGGGAGTTGCGCCGCTTTACTGCGGCGAAAAGCATACGTGATTTTCTCGAGAATATCCGTCAGCGCATGTCCCATGGGGCGTTGGTGCCATTCACCTTGGCCCTGGTGCCAAATGATGAATCGTCCCGAGCTCGCTCCAGCAATGACATTGAAATAAGGGGATGGTGCCAAGGTCACCGGGTAGCGAAATTTTCGGTAAGCGCGGGAGGCCGGATCGAGCGCGGCTAGTATGGTCGTCGCCACAAAGCGGGCGCAGTTCGATTGCTTACGATCCAAACCATTGTAGCCCATGTACCCTTTTTCTTGTAAGTTCCGGGCAAAGGCCAGGGCCTTTTCAACATCTCCGCCGTAAAAAATGGAGGCGAACATTCGGCCCTCCCCATGGGTGGCCGCTTTCTTTTGTTCCAACTCCTGCAACAATTCTTCGAAGTTGGCCAGTTGGCCGTGCTCATCCCATCTGGGTCTTGCTTCAAGGGCTAATTTGGGGTCCGTTTCCTCACTGCGCGGACGGCCCATGATTCGAGGCGTCAAGTATCGCCCAAAATCGAAATATCGAAACGCATCATGTTCTACGAGAACCATGCCCGCATGGCCCACCATCAAATTCACGTTCCGAATGAGCCCCAATTTTCGGAGATATGCCCAAATTTTTTCAGATCCTCGAGCCGTCATTTCGGGCCATGCCAAGGGAATGATGGCAGAATGACGTTGGGAAGAACTGGACATAATGCAAAGATGCGCGATAGCCGTATGCCATGCAAGAAATCCGCCTTCACTTTTGCCCTCCGCTTGATGCGTGACGCAAGTCACTTCGGGGACACATCATTTCTACCATCTTTGCATCGTTACCTCCTTGATTCTATGATTATCATCGCCTACATCGCATCCTTGTTTATCGGCCTGTCCTTGGGCATTCTAGGCGGTGGTGGTTCCATTCTGACCCTCCCTGTACTCGTCTACCTGTTTGGTATTGATGCCACCGTGGCGACAGCCTATTCTCTTTTTATCGTGGGGGCCACAAGCTTGGCATCCATTGTTCCCAAGGCCCGTCAAGGAGAAGTGGATTTCGGGACGGCCCTCTATTTTGGGGCCCCTGCCGTCGTGGCCGTCTACATGACCCGCGCCTACCTCGTTCCCTTGATTCCCGATGTCATCCTGGAAACCGCATCCTTCACCCTCACTCGAAGCACCTTCTTGATGCTCTTGTTTGCGGTCCTGATGCTGTTGGCGGCGCGAGGAATGATTGTCGGAAAGAAAGCCAGCGCACCAGCCACGGCCTTACCGACCTGGAAAAAAATTGCCGTCATTCTCGCGGAGGGATTAATTGTCGGCGTGCTAACCGGCCTGGTGGGCGCAGGCGGAGGATTTTTGATTATTCCCGCCCTAGTCCTCGTGACGGGCTTGGACATGAAGACCGCCGTGGGCACCAGCCTGACCATCATTGCTTTCAAATCCCTACTTGGTTTTACCGGGGATTTGGGGCAGTACAGCATGGATTGGAACCTACTGGGTTTGGTGACTTTAGTCGCTATCATTGGCATGGTCATCGGTACCTTTGTAAGTAAGAAAATTGATTCCAAGCCGCTCCAAAAATCTTTTGGCTGGTTTGTCCTAATTATGGGACTCTTTATTGTCGGCAAAGAATTGTTCTAAGATTTATCACGTTTAAAAACGCAAACACTATGCATATCCATCCCAACGTCGAACAGATTTACACGGGCTGCTTAGCCCAAGGCGCCTACTTCATTCACTCCAATGGGGAGGCCGTTGTCATTGACCCTCTACGCGAGTCCGCACCCTACTTGGAGCGTGCCGAAAAATTGGGCGTGAAAATCAAGTACGTTCTGGAGACACATTTCCATGCAGACTTCGTTTCGGGCCACGTGGCCCTGGCGGAGAAAACAGGCGCCCAAATCGTATATGGCCCCAATGCCAACCCCGACTTCCCCTTCCACTCGGCGACAGACGGCGAGATCCTGACTGTGGGTGAGTTGAAGATCAAAGTGCTGCACACCCCGGGGCACACCATGGAGTCTACCTGCTACTTGCTCATCGACGAGCAGGGCATGGACCGCGCCTTATTCTCCGGCGACACCTTGTTCCTTGGCGATGTGGGCCGTCCTGATTTGGCTCAAAAAGCCGCTAGTATGACCCAAGAAGATTTGGCGAGCATTCTATTTGATTCCTTGCGCTCCAAACTCATGACCTTGAGCCCCGAAATTGTCATCTATCCGGGACATGGTGCGGGATCGGCCTGTGGAAAGAATATGAGCAAGGAGACGGTAGGAACCTTAGGCGAGCAGCTTCAAACCAACTACGCCCTTCGCGAGAGCATGACCCGAGAAGAGTTTGTTGCGGAAGTCACGGATGGACTCCTGCCTCCCCCCGCTTACTTCCCTGAGAATGTTGCCCTCAATAAAAAAGCCATCCCAGGCTTTGAAGAAATTCTTGCCGAGTCAGGTAAGGCTTTTGACCCCATCGCATTTGAGGCGATGGCCAACGAAATGGAAGCGCTCGTT
>DNWN01000050.1 GCA_003507115.1 Cryomorphaceae bacterium
GGGCTTCATGAAGTCGTCAATGGCTGCCCCTTCTTTCAGGAATTCTGGGTTGGATGCGACGTCAAATGCCAAGTTGCTTCCTCGTGCGTCCAGGGCCGCCCGAAGTGCGCCGCGCACTTTTTCCGCCGTACCTACCGGAACGGTGGACTTCGTGATGACCACGAGGTAGTCACTCATGTGTTCGCCAATCTCGCGTGCTACAGCGAGCACATATTGAAGGTCTGCACTGCCGTCTTCCCCGGGAGGCGTACCCACCGCAATAAAGGCCGCCTCTGAGCCTTGGATGGCGTCTTGGAGGCTGGTGCTAAAGGTCAAACGGCCAGCGGCCACATTGCGCTTTACAATCTCCTCCAAACCAGGCTCATAGATGGGTAGAATGCCTTTGTGCAGGTTTTCAATTTTCTGCACGTTGACGTCGACGCACGTCACTTGCATGCCTACGTCCGCGAGGCAGGCTCCTGAAACGAGGCCGACATAGCCGGTTCCGACAACGGTAATGTTCATGATTGGAAAAAGGTATGGATGGTTTGGAGAATGTAGTCTTGAATAGCAGGCGTCAATTCCGTGTGCATGGGCAGGCTCAGCACATCTTGGCAAAGCTGCTCTGCAGCAGGGAAAGCACCCTTCGGGTAGCGGTCACTGGCAAAGGCGGGTTGTTCGTGCAAAGGCCAGGGATAATAGATCATGGAGGGAATGCCCGCCGCTTCGAGGTGCGCCTTGAGTGCATCGCGTTGGCCGTTCTTCACCTGCAGGGTGTACTGATGAAAGACATGCGTAGAGGCGGGATTGCGTGCGGGAATCACCAGCCCTTCAAACTGGCCTAAGCCTGCATCATAATAGGCAGCCGCTTCCTGGCGTGCCTGAATGTAGGCGTCGAGGTGGGGCAATTTGACGCGCAATACCGCCGCTTGCAGGGTATCCAACCGGCTGTTGCAGCCAATGACGTCGTGGCGGTATTTGACTTTTTGGCCGTGGTTGGCGATCATGCGTAGTTGCTCCGCCAAGGTGGCATCTTGGGTATACATGGCTCCGCCATCACCCATGCATCCAAGGTTTTTGGAGGGGAAAAAGCTCGTACATCCGATGTGTCCAATGGTCCCGACCTTGGCCTGTCGGCCGTCCGAAAACGTATAGGTCGCGCCTATGGCTTGGGCACAATCCTCCACTACAAAGAGGGAATGGTCTTGGGCGAACTGCATGAGGTCTTCCATGTCGGCGGCTTGGCCGTAGAGGTGGACGGGGACGATGGCTTTGGTGTTTGGTCCGATAGCGGCCCGAACCTGCTCCAAATCCAAGGAAAACGTATCCGGCCGAACATCCACCAACACGGGAGTCAAGCCCAAAAGCGCCATCACTTCCGCCGTGGCCACATAGGTAAAGGTGGCCGTGATCACTTCATCTCCGGGCTTCAAGCCCAACGCCATCAAGGCAATCTGGAGCGCGTCCGTCCCATTGGCACAGGGAATAACATGGGCTACTTCCAGGTAGTCGGCTAATTCCGTGGCAAAGCTTTTGACCTCAGGGCCTTGGATGTAGGCGCCTGCTTTCGCTGCGTACAAGAGCGCCGCATCGAGCTCGCCTTGAATGCGTCCATGTTGGCCCGCCAAATCCACCATGGGCAGGGGCAAGGAAAAAGGAGGAGTTGCGGGCATATCCAATGAAACGGGTCTTCTCCACAAAAATACCCCTTTTCCCCGGCAATCTTTGGTTGGAATCTGCGTTCTACCTTCGCATCATGCGCATTTTATCCCTTCTCTGGGTCGTGGCCCTCTTCCTTTCTGCCCATTCCGCGGTGGGTCAAGGGACTGGTTTGGCCCGGCCACGCCGAAGCACGCCTGTCCCGACGGAGATTTCCAGCCAAAGAGGTGGAATGATCTATGTCGGATTGGGCGGTTATGTGCCTTCGGGCTATTGGCGGCAGCGCTACGGCAACCTGTTGGATATACAAACCGGATACACCTGGATCAATGGGTCGACCCTTATCGGGGTCGAAGGAGGGGCCCTGTATAGCAGCCAGGTCAAAGGACTGGACCAAATTCTCGACTTTTTATTGACCCCTGAAGGGGAAATTCTTGGCAATGACGGGAGTTACAGCAGCCTTCGAGTCGAAATGCGTGGCTGGCAGCTTGGGGCGCATGTTGGCGGACGCTATGCCCTCAACGACCTGGGTTCGGCCAAGAGCTCCTGGTTTTGGAAGCTCAAAGGCGGTATGATGCAGCACAAAATGGCCTTTATGTCCTCAGGGGGAGTGCCCATGTTGGCTGCACCCTATACCCATGCGATGGACGAACTAAATCGCGGCGCCTTTCTCGGCGAGGAACTGGGCTTTATGCATTTGGGTCGGGTAGCCCCCCATTTCCAAGTTAGCTTGTTGGCCTTCCAAGGCTGGATGTGGCCGGTCCGAGGCTATACCTTCGTCCTGGACGGCATTCAAAAAGAGCCCCAATGGAGCATGGGCTGGGGACTTCGCGCCACGTGGATTCTCCCCTTGTTGCAGGAAAAATCAGCCATTCGATTCTACTACTAATGAAGTGGTTGCCCGGAGCACTCTACGGGGCTGCCCTGCGGGGCGGAGCGGCGGAGGGGCACAAAAAGGCCCGGGCCATGCTCTCCCAGCGTCGAGGTCAGGACATTCCGGAAGGGCCTTTTGATCTCTGGATTCATGCCGCATCACTCGGGGAATACCTGATGGCCCAAGCGCTCATCCACCGCGCACACCAGGCGAATCTCCGCGTTCTCGTCACCTTTTTCTCCTCTTCTGGAGCAGACATTGCCCGACGGAATGAAGCCCATTTTGCCTTCGTCCCCTTGGATCGACCCCGGGCTGTGGCGCATTTTTTGGCGCGGACCCAACCCCGTCAGGCACTCTTCATGAAGTATGACTTATGGCCTGGGATGACGGCCATGCTCCGTAAACAAGGTATTCCCTATGCCGTCGCCTTTGCGCAGGTTAAACCGGGCGCCTCCAAGCTCTGGCCGTGGAATCCATGGGAGCGTCCTGCCTGG
>DNWN01000153.1 GCA_003507115.1 Cryomorphaceae bacterium
ACTGAAGAAGGGATTTTAAGTCCCTCGTGTCTACCTATTTCACCACTCGGACGAGCAGGGCCCAAAAGTACAACGCCCTTTGGCGAAATGCCCTAAACACCCGGGCTCTTTTTGCATTTTTTCCATGTTGCACTCGATTAGAAATGCGGAACTTTAAACCATGGCCCGTGTACACTATGCCCAATCTTGGGAAGACCCCCTCCTCCTGTGGGAGATTTGGCAACGCACCTGCCCAGACCATGTGCACATGGTGGCCTCGGGCGGGGACCACGCCCTGGAACTGCTCCAAAAAGGCCTTCCCTCCGTGGCCCTTTGCGACCCAGAGTCCAATCAATTAGGACACGTGGAGGCCAAACTCCGCGCCCCGGTCATCACCCGGAAAGTACTGCATGTCGCCTCCGCCATGGTGGCCTGCATTCTGCCTTTCTGGCTGCCTCCTGCCGAAATCGTCGGCATGGCCGCGCTCTTTGCCGGGTTGCTGGCCCTGTCCAAAACCTTTAAGATTCTCTCGAGCATCCACGACGTTCCACGCAAAACCTGGGGCGAAGTCGTCTTCCCCTTCGGTATCGCTTTAGTTACCAGCTACGTGTACGGCCTCCATGCCACCCCAGCCGGGGAGCCTCTCTGGGGCCCATTCCACTACACAGGGGATGAAGGTTATTTCTTCGGCATGCTGGTCCTGGGCATCCTGGATGTCGGTGCCGAATGGGGCGGGCGCATTCCCTCCCCCAAATGGCCGGGCATGCAGGGGAAATCCCTCGCGGGCAGTGCTACATTCTTTCTCCTCGGAATGGGGCTCGGGTGGTTTTTTGGGCTCCCCCTGTCCCTCACCTTCTTCGTTGGATTGGGGCTGCTCGCTATCCTGGAAGCCTACCTCGCCTACGGTTTGGACAACTTGTTTCTCCCCTTGGGCGGCGCGCTGCTGTATTACGCCACGACCGGCATTCCCTGGGGCTGATTCTGCTCTTTCTACATTTTTCGGCATGAAAAAACCCGGCGCCTCTTGCGAGGGCCGGGTTTCCTTCTTTGAAGTTCAATCGGGGCTGTGCAAACCCCGCGGGGATTACATCATACCGCCCATTCCACCGTCCATCGGAGGCATGGGGGATTCCTTCTTGGGAAGTTCCACAATCGTGGCTTCCGTGGTGAGCAACAAGGAGGCTACCGACGCGGCGTTCTCCAGGGCTACCCGGGTCACCTTCGTAGGATCGATAATGCCTGCCTCATACATGCTGCAGTACTCATCCGTCTTGGCATTGAAGCCGAAGTCGTCCTTGCCTTCTTTGACTTTCGCCACGACGACAGAACCTTCTAGGCCGGCGTTCGCCACGATTTGACGCAAAGGCTCTTCGATGGCACGCGCAATAATTTTGATGCCCGTCGTTTCATCGATGTTCGATCCTTGCATTCCTTCCAAGACATGGCTCGCGCGAACCAAGGCCACACCACCGCCGGGAACAATGCCCTCTTCGATGGCAGCGCGGGTAGCGGCCAACGCATCGTCGACACGGTCCTTCTTCTCTTTCATTTCCACTTCGGACGCAGCGCCTACGTAGAGAACGGCTACACCGCCCGCCAACTTGGCCAAACGCTCTTGCAGCTTCTCACGGTCGTAGTCGCTGGTGGTCGTTTCAATTTGAGACTTAATCTGACCAACGCGCGCGGCGATGTCCTCTGCAGAACCTGCACCGTTCACGATGGTTGTGTTGTCCTTGTCGATGGATACTTTCTCCGCCGTGCCAAGCATGTCCAACGTAGCGTTCTCCAATTTGAAGCCCCGCTCTTCGCTGATGACGGTGCCTCCAGTCAGGATAGCGATGTCTTCCAACATGGCCTTCCGGCGATCGCCAAAGCCAGGGGCTTTCACAGCAGCTACTTTCAGGGCACCGCGAATCTTGTTTACCACCAGGGTGCCCAAGGCTTCACCGTCCACGTCTTCGGCGATGATGACCAACGGCTTACCCGTTTGAGCCACAGGCTCCAAAATGGGCAGCAACTCCTTCATGGTGCTGATCTTCTTGTCGTAGATCAAGATGAAGGGGTGTTCTACGTCCGCAATCATTTTGTCCGTGTTGGTCACGAAGTAGGCCGACAAGTATCCGCGGTCAAACTGCATGCCTTCTACGACATCCACATAGGTTTCCGTGCCTTTGGCTTCTTCTACCGTGATGACACCTTCCTTTTTCACTTTGGCCATGGCCTCGGCGATCAGTGCTCCGATCGTGGGATCGTTGTTGGCGGAGATCGAAGCGACTTGCTCAATCTTCTGATTGTTGTCGCCGACTTCCTTGGCCATGATTTTCAGTTCGCTCACAATCGCTGTCACCGCTTTGTCGATGCCGCGTTTGAGGTCCATGGGGTTCGCACCTGCAGCCACGTTGCGGTGACCGTGGTTGACGATGGCTTGGGCCAAAACGGTGGCTGTGGTCGTACCGTCCCCGGCGACGTCCGCGGTCTTCGAGGCGACCTCTTTCACCATTTGGGCGCCCAGATTTTGAATTCTGTCTTCGAGTTGGATTTCTTTCGCTACCGTCACACCATCCTTCGTCACCATCGGGGGACCAAAGGATTTTTCGATGATCACGTTGCGGCCCTTGGGACCCAAGGTCACCTTTACCGCATTCGCTAAGGCGTCTACTCCAGCGCGCAGTCCGTCGCGCGCCGTCACGTCATATTTGATGTCTTTTGAACTCATGATATTCTGAGATTGATAGATTAAATGATGGCGAGAATGTCGGACTCACGCATGATGAGAAAGTCTGACCCTTCATACTTGAATTCGGTACCTGCGTACTTTCCGTACAGCACGGTATCGCCCACACTTACCGTCATGGGCTCGTCTTTTTTGCCGTTGCCAACGGCGACAACCGTCCCCTTTTGGGGTTTTTCCTGAGCCGTATCGGGGATGATGATGCCCGATGCCGTCTTGGTTTCGGCTGCAGCGGGTTCCACGATGACCCGGTCAGCCAAAGGTTTGATGGTCAAGTTTGCCATGTTGAAATGGATTTAAAATTTAAACGTTTTCTCGGCAGGCGTACTGCCGCGGAGGTATTGCATATGCTATGCCAAGTACAGAGAGGTCATAAAAAATGCCACCTTGATGACAAGGTGGCATAAAGAGGATGACAAATTTTCCGTTTACTCGATTCCCTGAGGCAAATCTGTCGCGGGTGCCGATTGTTGCACCGGAGTCTGGAAGGTCGGTGCCGCGTTGTCAATTTCTTCATTGACCTGCGAATCAGGCAACGCCTCAGCGCTTTGAGTCGGATTGACCACATTCACGGCAACAACTAGGACTAACAACGCAATTGCTAAGGTCCAAGTCGCCTTCTCTAAGAAGTCGTTCGTGCGTTTTACTCCGCCCATCATGGATCCTGAAGATCCGCCAAATGCGCCGCTCAAACCGCCTCCTTTAGGGTTTTGCACCAAGACAACAAGAATCAACAAGATGCTGACGATGGCAATCAGCGACATGAATAGATACGTCATTTCGTAGAAGATTGAATTTTACGCATTTCGGAAATACGGGCCGCAAAGATGGCACTTTTCTCGGGAACTTTCAATTTCAAAATCTCGTAAGCTTGAATGGCTTTTTCGTGCATTCCCTGGTCGTAATAATGGTTGGCCAACGTCTCCGTGACGAGCCCACTTACATTGGGGGTTCGCAGGGCCAAATTTTCACCCATAGGGGCATGGCGCACCGGCTTAATCTTCGGATTGACTTGGAGGAATTGTTCCAAAATAGCCCGTTCCATCGCTGGGTCTCGCTGACTGACGGGGACCTCCCTCACGAGTTCTACCGACACCTCATTTTTGAGTGTCAGCAAGAAATTGGCAAAGGGCGATAAGGAAGGGTCGGTCGGAGGGAGGACGGGGGCTGCTACACGAGGTGCCGTGGGTGCCGTTTGTTTTTTGATCGCCTTGGATTTCTCGGTTGCGGAGTTGCCCAACGAGCGGGAAGCGGGTGGACTTTTTTTGAGGGTAGTTGGAGCGGATTTCACTGCACGTTCCGCAGGAGTATCCAATCCAGGCGTCACCTCGGCTTCTACCGGAATAATCTTCTTCGGTGTCGCAGGTTTTGAGGCAGGCTCGGGAGCGGGAATAGCCTCTGTAACTGGCACAGGGATAGGTTTTGAGGTCTGCGGACTCGACTCCACTGGAGCTTTGCCGAGTTGTGCTTGAATCGCCCGGCTTCGGAGCACTTGGGCTCGCACGGCGGGCGGCAAGGCCTCTAGATTGATCTCAGAAAGTTTGGTAGTCGTCGCCGGTTTTGACACAGAAGGAGTGGGCTCCGGGGCAGAGGGGACGGACTTTGGCGAATCGGGCCGGGGTTCTGGCATGTCGATCGCCTTGCCGACCTCGGCTGAAGACGGTTCGGGTACTTCCACCTCTTGGGGCGTTTCTATAGCCTCTACAGGTTCCACCGTCTGCTTCTGCTGCCAGGCAGCGGCCTGCACCTCTACGGGAATCAAGGGCGCTTCGGCCCAATCCAGCAATGCTTGTCGATGCATGGTGGATACCGCCGTCCGGTGCAACTGCGCGGGAAATTTGTAACTGTCCTCCTCCTGCAAGCTGCGCAGGTACAAGAAATGCACCAGGGGCGCATAGGGATAGGTTTCAACGGCATCGGCTAGCACCGACGAAGCGGGCAAGGCCGCTCCCTCTTGGAGAAAATGCTGAATGTCTGTTGCCTGTAACCCCATTACCAGTTGACCAAGGAACGGTTAAAAATCTTCTCGGCCAATTCTTGGACAATTTCGTCCACCAGGGCATCCTCCACAGACGTCAAATCCGAGGTCGCGGGGAAATTTCGGTATACCGAAAAGGATTGTTCAAAGTTCTTGCTGTCGTCCAGATGGTTGACGTAGGTGACTCGGACGGTCACGCTCAAACGGCTTTGTGCGACTTGATCGTTGGCGCCTGGCGCTTCCGAACGCACCTCGTAACTGGTGATAGTCCCGCTAAAATCGAGATCCCCATCATTTCGAACCAAGGAAAGGGGCGTTTGGCGCACCATGACCTGCTGAAGGGTCTCGGTAAACTGCTGCGACAACTTGGGATTCACCAAGGGCGCATTGTTGTCAAATCGCTGAATGCTCAACGTTTTGGCCGCCCCGACATCGCCCCCCGTGAAGGAATATCCTCCCGAGCAGGCCCATAGGACACTCGCGGCACACGCCGCGGCACACCAGGCCCTCATCCGAGATTGAATTGTTTAATTTTTCGATACAACGTGCGCTCCGAGATGCCCAACTCCTCGGCCGCTTCTTTGCGACGTCCGCGATGGCGCTCGATGGCTTTGCGAATCATGTCGATTTCGAGGTCCTGAAGGGACAGGCGATCGGCCCCCTCTTCCGCCGATTCGACGTCCAGGGTCTCCTCCTCGGACATGATTTCGGTCGTATACGATTCTTCGCGTGGAGCGCTCGACGCCGGGGGGGTATAATTGTCATAGCGGGCCAACCCGGTCTGCGTGGAAGACACTGGCGCGGTGTTCATCTCCGGCATGTGCCCGGAGGCGAGGGACTGAACCGCTTGCTTCAAGTTGGAAATGTCCGCACGCATGTCAAACAAAACCTTGTACAGGATCTCGCGCTCCGTGTTGAATTCTGCGGAGGAAACCGCCTTGTCACTGCGCGCAGGCAAGTTGCTCCGATCAATTTCGGGGATGTAGCTGCGCAAGACCTCCGCCCCCAACTCCCGGTCGCTTTCCACCACGCTGAGCTGCTCAACTAAGTTTCGCAGTTGGCGGATGTTGCCCGGCCATCGGTAGGATTCGAGGACGCGGACCGCTTCCTCGTTCAATCGAACAGCGGGCACCCGGTATTTCTGCGAGAAGTCCTGCGCAAACTTGCGAAACAGCAAATGGATGTCGCCCTTGCGCTCCCGAAGCGGAGGCAGGTGAATTTCCACCGTGTTCAGTCGGTAATACAGGTCTTCGCGAAAATCATTCTTTTCCACGCTGCCGAGCATGTCGGCATTCGTGGCACCGACGACGCGCACATTGACTTTTTGGGCCTTGGAGGAGCCGACGCGGATGAATTCACCGCTTTCCAGGACGCGGAGGAGTCGCACCTGCGTCCCCAGAGGCAGCTCCCCTACCTCGTCCATGAAGATGGTGCCGTTATCTGCCTCTTCGAAGTAGCCTTTTCGAGCCCCGGCTGCGCCNNACGGCGATCAGGGGGGCGTGCTTCCGATGCGAAAGGTGGTGAATGATCTTGGGAATCGCCTCCTTGCCCACGCCGCTTTCCCCCGTGACGAGCACGGAAATATCGGTGGGGGCCACTTGGATGGCCTTGAAAATCGCTCGATCTAGCGCGGCATTGCTTCCAATAATGCCAAAGCGCTGCTTGACTTCTTGTATGCTACTCATGGCTTGGTCGTTTCATTCAACGGAACCGAAAGCGTTAAAGGCTCCCGGGTCGAAATACGGTTCGCGGTCGTCCGATTGACGACAAAATTCCCGCTCGCTTCAATCTCTAAACGCGCCGCTTGGGGCAGAGGTTTAGAAAACTGGATGTCCATCGTTCGGCCCGTCCAGACCGAATTCCAAATTTCCTTGCCCGCCCGGTCAAAGACCCGAACCGTAAAGCCTACGGTCAAATTCTGGATGCACTGGTCTTCCTTGGCAATGCAGAGCGACAATGCCCCATCGGCACGAACGCTTTCATCCAAGAGCAAAAAGGCCAAATCCCGGTCTTCCCAGGTGCCATCCGGCAAACGGGTTTGGGCCGCGGACGCCCATCCACCCAAGAGGCAGAGTGTTAGAATCAACTGTTTCATCGCACAAGGTCTACAGCCTGTCCAATCAAGGTGGCCGGGGTGGAACGATCAATTTTGACGCGAACAAGGTCGCCGGGCTGGTAGTCCTCCCGCGGGAACACGACCACCGTATTATAGGTGCTGCGGCCATAGAGATCTGCTTCAGACCGCTTGGAGCGCCCTTCGACCAGAACTTCTACGGTCTGACCGACATAGGTCGCAAGCCGCTCCGCACTGTGCACTTGCTGCTTGGCAATGATTTCGGCCAATCGGCGCTTCTTGACCTCCAAGGGGATGTCGTCCTCCATTTTGCGGGCCGCGAAGGTGTTGGGGCGTTCCGAATAGAAGAACATGTAGCCAAAATCATACTTCACATGGTCCATCAGACTCAGTGTTTCCGCATGGTCTTCTTCGGTTTCGGTCGGAAATCCCGAAATCATGTCATGCGACAAACCACAACCGGGAATGATGCGCTGAATGCGATCAATCAAGGCGATGTACTCCTCGCGGTTGTGTCCACGGTTCATGGCCTTGAGAATACGTGAACTCCCACTCTGCACCGGCAGGTGGATGTACTTGCAAATATTCTCGTGCGCAGCAATCGCATGCAGCACGTCGTCCTTCATGTCCTGGGGGTTGGAGGTCGAGAATCGGATGCGCATGTTCGGCACGGCTTTGGCCACTAAATGCAGCAAGTCGGCAAAATGCACCGCCGTCGACTGCGCCATAGCACTGGCCTTTTCAAAATCTTTTTTCAAGCCACCGCCATACCAGAGGTAGCTGTCCACATTTTGGCCCAGTAAGGTGACTTCCTTGTAGCCCTGCTCCCAAAGCTGTGTGCACTCTTCAATAATGGTCTGGGGATTGCGACTGCGCTCTCGGCCCCGAGTGAAGGGCACCACACAGAATGTGCACATGTTGTCGCAGCCCCGGGTGATGGAGACAAAGGCCGTTACGCCGTTGCCACCCAACCGAACCGGCTCAATGTCGTGGTAGGTTTCTTCTTTCGATAGGAGGACATTCACCGCTTTACGGCCGCCATCCATCTCCTCGAGGAGATTGGGCAAGTCGCGGTAGGCATCGGGGCCCACCACCAAATCCACCAACTTTTCTTCTTGGAAAAATTTTTCTTTCACGCGCTCCGCCATGCAACCGAGTACCCCAATGCGCAGTTCGGGTTTTTCTTTTTTCAGCGTATTGAATTGGTCCAAGCGTGTGCGGACCGTTTGCTCCGCTTTTTCACGGATGGAGCAGGTATTGAGCAGGACCAAATCCGCCTCTTCGATGGATGTCGTAGTCTCGTAGCCCTCTTTTTGCAAGATGGAGGCGACGATTTCACTGTCCGAAAAGTTCATCTGGCACCCATAGGATTCCATGTACAATTTCTTGCCAGTGCCCATCCCTTCTAACACCAAGGCTTCGCCTTGACGAGCTTCCTCCAACAATTCGCGCTCTACGCCGTTCTTTTCCATGAAGGCAAAATTACGGACTACGTCCGAAGTTTATGACAAAATGTCAGTAAACGATTTCTGCCGATTGTATAAAAATGTGGCCTTTACTTTGTGCGCTCTAAACCAAACCTCATGGCAAAAAATCTGGTCATCGTCGAGTCCCCCGCAAAAGCCAAGACTATTGAAAAGTTTTTGGGGCCCGACTTTAAAGTAGAATCCAGCTTTGGCCATATCCGCGATTTGCCCAACCGCGACCTGGGCGTCGACCTCGAAAAAGACTTCGCTCCCCGCTATGCCGTCAGCGACGACAAAAAAGAAGTAGTTAAAAAACTCAAGAAGCTCGCCAAGGAATCCGAGACCGTGTGGCTCGCATCCGATGAGGACCGCGAAGGAGAAGCCATTGCCTGGCATTTGGCCGAAGCGCTGGAACTCGATGCGTTGAAAACCAACCGCATCGTGTTTCACGAAATCACGAAGACGGCCATCCTTAAGGCCATCGATCAACCTCGCCGCATCGACATGGACTTGGTCAATGCCCAGCAAGCGCGCCGAGTACTCGACCGCATCGTCGGCTTTGAGCTTTCGCCCGTTTTGTGGAAAAAAGTCAAGCGGGGACTGAGCGCCGGCCGTGTGCAGTCGGTGGCTGTTCGCCTCATTGTGGAGCGGGAACGTGAAATCCAAGCCTTTGAATCTCAAAGCGATTTCCGCATTCATGGCCAATTCGCCAACCCTGCCGGGGCCGCCTTCACCGCCGAAATGCCCCAAGGGATTGGAGCGCGAAATGAAGTGGAGCAGACGCTCGCGAGCCTCGGAAACGCCCCTTTCCACGTGGCCAGCCTCGAGAAAAAAGCAGCGAGCCGCCGTCCCGCTGCGCCATTCACCACCTCCACCCTCCAGCAAGAGGCCTCTCGGAAGTTGGGCTATTCGGTCAACCGCACGATGTCCCTCGCCCAGGGATTGTACGAAAACGGTCTCATCACCTACATGCGTACCGATTCGGTCAACCTGAGCGAAGATGCCTTGGCCGCGGCCCAAGACAGCATCACGGCCCAATACGGAAGCCAATACGTGCAAATTCGCCGGTACAGCACGAAAGCCAAAGGCGCTCAGGAAGCGCACGAAGCCATCCGCCCAACCAATCTGAACGTGACCACGGCCGGACTGGATCCGGGCCAGAAGAAATTGTATGAGCTGATCTGGAAGCGCACCATGGCCTCCCAAATGGCCGATGCCAAACTGGAGCGCACCACGGCCCAAATCGACAACACCGCCGGTCTGCGCTTTGTCGCGAAAGGCGAAATGATTGCCTTTGACGGCTTCCTCAAAGTCTACCGTGAAGGCGTAGACGAGGAAGAAGAGGATGCAGGGTTGTTGCCCACTTTGGCAGAAGGGGACGCCATTCAGCTGCTTCGCGCCACGGCCCAACAGCGTTTTACCCGCCCTCCCGGCCGCTTCACCGAAGCCACGCTGGTCAAGGCATTGGAAGAACTCGGCATTGGCCGACCTTCTACCTACGCCCCGACGATTACCACTGTTCAAAAGCGGGGGTACGTCCAAAAAGGCGTCAACGAAGGTGTCGAGCGGGCCTATGCCGTCGGCACGTTCCAACAGGGCGCATGGACCTGGGAGGACAAAACCGAAAAGACGGGTTCAGACAAGGGCCGCATGGTCCCGACCGATATGGGCAACATCGTCACGGACTTTTTGAATGAGCACTTCACCACCGTCATGGACTACCAGTTCACGGCCAAAATGGAGAATGATTTCGACTTAGTCGCCGATGGCAAAGTCTCCTGGACGGAAGTCTTGGCCGATTTTTACCGAGGCTTTAGTGGATTGATTTCAAAATCGAGCGACGCCGACCGGGCCAGTGGCCAACGCCTATTGGGCACGGAACCTAAATCAGGTAAACCGGTCTATGCCCGCATCGCCCGATTTGGGGCCGTCGTGCAGGTGGGCGAAACCACCGACGAAGAGAAACCTCGTTTTGCAGGAATTCCCGAAGGCATGTCGGTCGAAACCATCACCTTGGAGGATGCGCTCCCCCTACTGAGTCTCCCCCGAACCCTCGGCACCTTCGAAGGGCAACCCTTGAAGACCAGCATTGGCCGTTTTGGTCCCTACGTGCAAGTGGGAAAAACCTTTGTCAGCCTGCCCGAAGAGATGAGCCCATATTCCATCACGGAAGCCGAGGCCATCGTGTTGATTCGTGAGAAAGCTAAAGCCACGGCGGCCTCCCAGTTGGCCAGCTTCGAGGGGCCGGAAGGAACGATTGTGGTGACGCAAGGACGATACGGCCCCTACATGAAATACAACGGCGCCAACTATCCGATTCCCAAGACGACGGAGGTCTCCACTCTGACCACAGAAATAGCTCTGGAGCTGATCGCGGCCGCAGGTGACCGAAAGCCATCGGGCCGCGGACGCAAGCCAGCTGGCCGTAAACCCGCAGCAAGCAAGGGAAAAAAGAAGTAAGCCATGTGGGAAAACGCCCTCCAACCGATACCCCAAGAATGGCTTGAAGATGCCAAACCAGGCACCTTAGGCACTACGTTGGTTATTCATACAGAGGAAGCGGGATTCCCTGATCTGCGTGAGGTCCGTATCGCCTTCCTGGGGGTCCCCGAGGATCGCGGCAGTTCAGACCAACGGGGAACGCGAGATGCCTCACGGGCGGTTCGCAAAGAACTTTACTCACTCTTCCCGGGATCTTGGGATTTCAACGTAGCCGACCTCGGTGATATCTTGCCTGGGCGCGACACGATTGATAGTATGGCCGCTTTGGAGGAACTCTGTGTAGAAATCCTTCGATGCAATTGCATCCCCTTTGTTTTAGGCGGGAGTTCGGACCTGAGCCTCTCCCTCTACCGCGCCTATAGCCACCTGGAGCAGCTCGTCAACGTTGGCATTGCTCATAGCCGAATTGCCTTAGGGCATGACGGAGAGTCGCTCTCAGACCAAAATGTCATCAGCCATATGCTCACAGCGAAACCGTATTCGCTGTACAATTTGGCCCATATAGGACACCAGGCCTATTACGTAGCCCCAGAAGTTCTGGACCTCTTCGAAAAAATGCATTTCCACACCCACCGGTTGGGAGAAATACGAGGGCAGGTGCAGGAAATCGAACCCTTAGTGCGCGATACCGACCTCATGATTTTCAATAATCATGTCGTCCGCATGGCCGATGCTCCGGGACAATCCAATCCCTCCCCGAATGGGCTGACAGCGGAAGAACTCTGTGCCGCGATGCGCTATGCCGGCATGTCGGATAAGCTCACCTCCGTGGGGTACTTTGACTACAATCCTCAGTTGGACCCCACAGGCCAAAACGCCCAACTTATTGCCCAAGCGTTTTGGTATTTCTTGGAGGGCGTCCAATGGCGTAAAGGAGACTACCCCCTTCGGCCCAAAACGGATTACACGCGCTTCACCGTTCTGATCGAATCCCAAAGCCAAGAATTGATTTTCTACAAATCTCCCTTCAGCGGACGCTGGTGGATGGAAGTCCCTGCACATCCCGGCCAAGATGCACGCCAGCATCTAATGCCCTGCTCCCTAAGGGATTATGAACTTGCGCAACAAGGTGAGATCCCCGATCGTTGGTGGAAGGCCGTGCACAAATCGCTTTGAGCCAAGAGGAAATGCGATATAGTTTTTTGCAAATCCACCAAAGGATGGAGGATTATTTCTATTTTTAGGCCTCAAACTGCCCTGCATGAATCTACGTTTTTTCCTTTCATCTGTCCTCCTCACTGGTCTATCTAGTGTGGCTTTGGCTCAGCAGGACGTTCAGTTCACGCAGTACTACCACAATACCATTGGCTTTAACCCTGGCGTAGCGGGCAGCAATGATGCCATTTGCCTGAACATTGGGAATCGTTCTCAATGGGTAGGTTTTGACAATGCCCCGACCACGCAAAATATCAATGCAGACATTCCCTTGAGCATCCTGCACGGCGGGCTCTTGGTCAACATTGTAAACGATCAAATTGGCTTCTTCCAAGATATCTCTGCCGCCATCGGCTACGCCTACCAACTGGACTTGGGCCCCGGAACACTCGGCTTGGGACTGTCTGTTGACTTCCGCAACAAAAACGTAAAAACCGCCCAGTGGATTTATCCCGACGGAACCGCGGGATCCAATGATCCGACCATCTTGCGTCCCAACACGTCCGCCATGACACCCGAACTCAACTTTGGTGCGTATTACACCACCGATTTGTTCTACGCCGGACTCTCTACGAGCCGTATGCTTCAAAGTGAAGCCAATTTTGGGGGCACGGCACGGTATAAAAGCAAGCTGCACTATTACCTCACTGGAGGGTATCATTTGCCTCTTCCCGACTATCAATTGGTTTTGACGCCAAGTGTTTTAATAAAATCTGACCTGAATTCTAACCTCGCTGTGGACCTCAATGTCAATGCCTTGTTCCAAGACAAATTGTACGGCGGCTTGGGCTACAGAAATCAAGAT
The DNA here is from genome assembly GCA_003507115.1 of Cryomorphaceae bacterium. Lineage (GTDB taxonomy): Bacteria > Bacteroidota > Bacteroidia > Flavobacteriales > Schleiferiaceae > TMED14. The sequence continues at coordinate 12,691 of DNWN01000153.1, forward strand.
GCCCTGAGCTTAATGGCTGGATATCAAATACTTCCATCCTTGCGATTGGCCTACTCCTATGACATCACGACGTCCGCACTCAGCGGCTACAGCGGTGGAAGTCATGAGATTTTTCTCAACTATTGTTTCAACATTGAGATCCCTGAACCGGTCCCAGGAAGCTATAGAAACGTGAGATTTTTGTAATATCGCACTCTTATATGCGTTAAGCAATTACCTATGAAGAAAGCATCCATCTTCTTTCGGACCGCCTCTTTGGCAGCCGTCGCCCTTTTGGCGGCGTGTTCTGGTTCTGATCACGGCGAACTCGTCGGCGTTCAAAATCGTCCGGATTTTTACCCATCAGATCCCTACGGAATGGTCTACATCCCTCAAGGCTCCTTTAACATGGGTAACTCGGACATCGACGTTCCTTCGACGTTGACCGCTCCCACGAAAACAGTGAGTGTCTCCTCTTTCTACATGGATGAGACCGAGATTACCAATAACGAGTACCGACAATTCATTCAATGGGTTCGTGACTCCATTCTTCGTTACCGCCTCGCGGAGGGACTGGTGGAAGATTACGAGTACATCAGCTATGCAGATATGAATAACCCTACCTATTTTGAGGAATATGTGGGATTAGAGTATCCGGATAGCATGCAGACACATTTGGATTGGAGCCGCAAATTGGTTTGGGATACCCACCGATACCCCTCCATTGAATACACGGAGGTAATTGAATCGATGTACCTCGCTCCGGAAGAGCGCTATCTGGGTGGTCGTATGTTGGATGCCCGCCAGTTAAACTATCTCTATTTCTGGATCGACAAGCAAAAGGCGGCGAAAAAGAGCAACCGCGTGGAATACGACTTCAACGACACCGATGGCGATGGCCGTACCTTCTCTTACAAAGACTACATCAAGGATGGCAAGGCGATCTCGGACCGCTCTAGCTTCTTTGAGAGCGAGATCGTCAACATTTATCCAGATACCTTGGTGTGGTTGGCCGACTTCACCTACTCGTTCAACGAGCAGATGCACGACAATTATTTCTGGCACCCCGCCTACGACAACTACCCTGTGGTCGGCGTAAACTGGAAGCAAGCGATGGCCTTCTGCAACTGGCGTACGCGCTACCGCAATGAATACTTGAAGGTCAATAATGACTTCCAAGAGAATGAATTCCGCCTGCCCACCGAATCAGAATGGGAATATGCCGCGCGCGGTGGATTTGAGTTGACGACCTACCCTTGGGGTGGACCCTATACGACCAACAGTCAGGGCTGTTTCTTGGCAAACTTTAAGCCCTCACGCGGTAACCTGACCGCAGACGGTGGCTTCCACCCCGTCAAGGTGACCTCCTACGAACCCAACGGCTACGGTCTCTACTGTATGGCCGGCAACGTGGCCGAATGGACGAGTACGTCATGGGATGAAGCGAGCTACTATTATGTGGCAGATTTCAACCCGGACTTCAAATACAACGCTAGCGATAGCGATCCCGAGACATTGAAGCGGAAAGTGATTCGCGGTGGATCTTGGAAAGACATCGCTTCCTACATGCAAGTAGGTGCACGAGATTATGAGTATCAAGACACCAATAAGTCGTACATCGGTTTCCGAACTGTGCAAAGCTTCTTGGGCCGTGACGCTCGTGATTTCTAGAACAAACCCTTTTACAACTCAACTCTAATTTTCTTTTGACATGGCTTTAATTGACGTAAACGGTAAGCGCTTCAAGAATTTCATGACCAAACTCTATGGTTTGGGTGCGGCAGTCGTAATCATGGGTGCACTATTCAAGATCTTACACCTTCCCTTCGCAGATTTTATGCTCATTATTGGTTTGACCACGGAGGCAGTCATCTTTGCGATTTCGGCATTTGAAGCTCCCATTAAAGATTACGACTGGTCCCTCGTCTATCCGGAATTTGACGCCAATGAATCCGGGAAAAGTGGACGTAAAGGAACCTTGACCCAAGAAATGGATCGAATGATGGAAGAGGCCAAAATCGGACCTGAATTATTGTCAAGTCTGGGAGACGGAATGCGTCGTTTGAGTGATACTGCGGCTTCATTAAACTCAGCGGTAGACGCCGCGGGTGCGACGGCAGCCTACTCGGATCAATTGAACTCCGCTGCCAAGAACATGGAAGCGCTCAACGCTCTATATGCTGTCCAATTGGAGAATACCACAAACCAAGTGGAGGTTCAGAACAGTTTGATGGAAAAGTTGGGCTCCTCGATGGCAAGCTCTGAGAACTTGTCTGACGAAGTGACCAAATTGGCGAACAACTTAGGACAGCTCAATGGGGTCTATGGTAACATGTTAGCTGCCATGGGCGGTAACCGTTCCTAAACATCGAATAGTTTGACTTCATACCCTCTCCATTAAATAATTCCCAGCCATGGCTTCAGGTACTCTGACTCCCCGTCAAAAAATGATTAACATGATGTACTTGGTGTTGACCGCTATGCTTGCGCTCAACGTCTCCAAGGACATCCTCCTGGTTCTGCACAAACTCGATCAGGGCATGACGAAAACAGTCAACACCGTGGCCAAGGGTACGGAGAACATCTATCGTTCTTTTGAAGCTCAATTGGAGGACAACCCGCGTGCCGTTGAACCATGGGAAGTGGCCAAAGAGGTTCGGAAACAAACGAATGACGTTTTTGGTCTCTTGAGCAAGACGCGTACGGACTTGATCGACTTGACCGGTGGGGTGGATGAAGAAGAAGATGGCCGTTTGAAAGGGGCCGACAACCGAGACATTCCCGAAAACTACTTATTGAACGACAAGAGCATTGGCGGCCAAGGCGCAGCCAAAGAAATCAAAGCGCAACTCACGAGCTACCGCGACTATTTGTTGACCGTAGCTGGGGATGATGACAATCTGAAAAACGAGCTGAATCAAGCGTTCGACTTCTCTGATGTCCAACAAGAGGGCAAGAAGATGACCTGGGAGATGGCTACCTTCTCCGAGCTTCCGCTGGCCGGTATTATCCCATTTGTCACGGATCTTCAGTCACGCG
>DNWN01000137.1:0-2518 GCA_003507115.1 Cryomorphaceae bacterium
ACCCGCACGACGACGTCCATGCGCGATTCGCCCCGGGCCAAGGCCGCATACCCCGAGTCAAGAACACGCTCCAGGGAGGCGCGCACAAGCGCTTCCATGGCAGGGCTCATGTTTTCACGGGTGATGACGCCGGCGCCTCCGTGGATCACTAGGGCCGGGCCGTCAAAAGTAAAGTGGGGTTGGTGTGTCGGGCGTTGACTCCACCATTCATAACCGAAAATACCAAGGCCTAGCACGAGGTAGACCCACCAAGGGAGACGTGTCTTCATAGACACGAATGTAGGCCCTATACGGCCTTGGGTGCGAGCGCTTGCCAAAGGGATTCTTCGGGGAGGGGGGCGAGGACCTCGATGCGCTCTTGGCTCACAGGGTGGGAGAAGGCGATGCGGCGCGCGTGCAAGTGAATGCCGCCATCGGGGTTGGAGCGCTTGGAGCCGTATTTCAAATCGCCCTTGATCGGATGGCCTATGGCCTGAAGCTGAACCCGAATTTGATGGTGCCGACCCGTTTCGAGATCAATTTCCACCAAACTATAGCGGTCTCCCGTTTCGAGCACTTCATAGCGAAGGATGGCTTCCTGGGCATCGGGACGCTGGGAGACAAAACTTTTTTTGGTCTTCCCGTCGCGCACGAGGTGGTGGACCAAGCGTCCGCTCGGAGGGTCCACGTGCCCCTCCACGATGGCCCAGTAGGTTTTTTGGATATCCCGGCCAGAAAAGACCGCGTTCATGCGGGCGAGGGCCTTGGATGTCTTGGCCAACACGACCAAGCCCGAGGTGGGTCGGTCCAGGCGGTGGGGAAGGCCAATGAAGGCTTTGCCGGGTTTGTGAAAGCGGCGTGCAACATCCTCCTCTGCCCAATCTTTGAGGCAGCGGTCCCCCGTGATGTCCCCTTGAACGAGCATGCGGGCGGGCTTGCTCACAATAAGCAAGTGGTTGTCTTCCCAGAGTATGAGGGGCTCCCGCATCCTAGTAGCTCTCCGAATCGTTGGGGAAATCGCGGCTTTTTACATCCTGCACATAGGACCCAATGGCCGCAGGGATCTGCACAGCCAGGTCCAAATACCGGCGAAGGAAGCGAGGGGAGAATTCGGTGTTCATGCCGAGCATATCATGCAGAACCAGCACTTGGCCGTCCACATCGCCTCCCGCACCAATGCCGATGGTCGGGATTTGGAGGGATTCGCTGACTTCCTTGGCGAGTTGCGCGGGAATTTTTTCCAAAACCAGGGCAAAACAGCCTGCGGCTTCCAGGGCCTTGGCGTCGGCCATCAACTGCGCGGCTTCGGCTTCCTCTTTGGCGCGCACGGCATAGGTGCCAAACTTGTAAATACTCTGCGGGGTCAGGCCCAAATGGCCCATCACAGGGATGCCCGAACCGACAATGCGTTCAATCGTGGACGCCACCGCATGGCCGCCCTCCAGCTTGACGGCATGGCCGCCGGATTCCTTCATAATGCGGATGGACGAGGACAAGGCCTCCTTGGCGTTGCCTTGGTAGGAGCCAAAAGGCAAATCCACCACTACGAGCGCACGGTCCACGGCGCGAATGACGCTGGATGCGTGGTAAATCATGTGGTCCAAGGTGATGGGCAGGGTGGTTTCGTGGCCGGCCATCACATTGGAGGCGGAGTCCCCCACCAAAATGACGTCGATGCCCGCCTGGTCCACCAATTTGGCCAAGCTGTAGTCGTAGGCGGTGAGCATGGCGATGCGCTCGCCGCGCTGTTTCATTTCGAACAGAGAGTTGGTCGTGACCTTCTTGTATTCCTTTTTTGCCGTAGACATGATTTCGAGGGATTTGGCCCAAAAGTACAACGCAGTTCGGTGGTATCTTTGAACGCTATGATTGGTAAGAACCTCTGGATCGCCCTCGGGGCGGTAGCCCTTTGGGCCTCCTGCGACAATACATTGGACGTCACGGCGCCCTTTGAAAACGTGCCCATTGTCTACGGCACCTTGAATCCAGATTCGGACACCCAGTATGTGCGGGTCGGTCGCGCCTATTTGGGCCAGGACGGTCCCAACGGGGGCAGCGCCCACCCCGATAGCCTTTATTACCCGCATTTGGTTGCCCGCATTCAGGCCTACAAGGAAAATGGGCAACTCGCCTGGGACAAGACCTTGGAAGTCACGTATGATACCCCCAAGGACTCCGGCCTGTTCACGACCCAAGGCCACCGCTTGTATCGCCTCATCCTCCCCGGGTTCACGGCCAACTCGAACCGCCTGGATTGGGACTACAAGCTGATCCTCCAGAAAGATTCGGCCAGCCCGGTTTTTGCCACCGCGATCACGCCTATGGTCAATTCGGAGTCCTTCACCTTGAAAAAGCCGACGCCCATTGGTATTCAACGGTTGAACATGACATCGACCAAGGGCCAAGAAATTGAATGGAATCAAGCTCGGAACGCGCGCGCATACCAAGGCTACATCGACTTCCTCTACATGGAGATGCCGGAACACCAGCAATCGGACTCCACACGCCATATCGTGCGCTACCGCCTGCCTTACCAGCT
>DNWN01000137.1:2594-3371 GCA_003507115.1 Cryomorphaceae bacterium
CACGGACGATTTGGCGACCTACATCTCTGTCACGCAGCCCTCCAACACCATCCTCCAGGATCCTCCTTTCTTTACGAATGTACAAGGCGGTGCAGGCATTTTTGCGAGCACAGCCAGCTTGGATCGCCCCAATTTGGGCTTGGCAGACCGCTCCTTCGATAGCCTCGTTTTTGGCAAATTGACATGCGGCTTACGCTTTGCCAAAGCCAGTTTCCTGGATACACTGACATGTAACTGACATTTTGTCTCGCTTGAAGTTTTGGTANNGGGGTTTGACCTTACGAGGCCAAATTCACGAATAACTCAAGCATTCATCATGGGTAAAATCATAGGAATTGACTTAGGCACCACCAACTCGTGTGTGTCCGTCATGGAAGGCAATGAAGCGGTGGTCATCCCCAACGCCGAAGGCAAGCGAACCACCCCATCCGTCATTGGATTTGTGGAGGGCGGAGAGCGCAAAGTCGGAGACCCCGCCAAGCGTCAGTCCATCACCAACCCGACAAAAACCATTTTCTCGGTCAAGCGCTTCATGGGCGAATCGTTCAGCAACGTAGCCAAAGAAGTGGGCCGCGTTCCCTACCAAGTAGTCAAGGGGGATAACAACACCCCCCGCGTGGTGATCGACGACCGCCAATACACGCCTCAAGAGCTTTCAGCCATGATACTTCAGAAGATGAAGAAGACGGCCGAAGATTATCTAGGCACAGACGTGACGGAAGCCGTGATCACGGTTCCCGCCTATTTTAACGACGCTCAGCGTCAAGCGACCAAAGA
>DNWN01000002.1:0-1037 GCA_003507115.1 Cryomorphaceae bacterium
GACGGCATCTACTCTGTAACGGTTGAAATGCCTTTGAACCAGGACTTGTTCTACAAGTTCATCAACGGCAATGACTGGGCGATGGCTGAAGCAAGCGGCGACCTCGCAGCGTGTGGTGTCAGTGACGGCTTCGGTGGCTACAACCGCTCTACGAGCGTTGGCAATGCCGACACTTCATTGGCCGCAGTATGTTTCACCAAGTGTTACGACTGTGCCGTGAGCATCGACGAGGCCTTGGGCAACATTAGCTTGTTCCCCAACCCAACGACTGGCGCCTTCACCATGGAGCGTAGCGAATTGGCGGGCAACATCGAGGTGACCGTGATCGGTCTCCAAGGTCAATTGCTCCTCGCTACCGAGTGGGCTGCAGGCCAGAGCGAACTCAACATTGATTTGAGTGATCTCGCTGCCGGCGTCTACATGGTACGCTTGACCGCTGAAGAAGGAACGCGCACCTTGCGTGTCGCCGTTCAGCGCTAAGCAACACTAATCAGCTAGGGCTTTCGGGCCCTAGCTTACACTTAGACCGCTCCAGAAATGGGGCGGTCTTTTTTTTGGCCCGACCCTTGGTATCTTTAACCCATTAGGCTCAACCTCCCTTGTATGCAACGTTTCTTTCTTTCCATGGCCGCGGTGTCGGCTTTGTTTTCTGGCTGTAACATGCCCACTAAACCTTCTACGGAGATGACCGAGCCCTATCCGGAATCGCGGTATGATTCGAGCGATGTAAAAACCTATTTTGGGGAGGCTGTGGCGGATCCCTATGGCTGGCTGGAAGACGACCGAAGCGAGGAGACCGGTCAATGGGTCGCAGCGCAAAATGCGGTAACGCAAGACTATTTGGGCCGCATTCCTTACCGCCAGGCTTTGCGAGATCGACTAACGGCGCTCTGGAATTATGAAAAAATTGGAGCTCCTTTTGTGGAAGGGGCCTACACCTATGAGTACTACAACGACGGCTTGCAGAGCCAATATGTGCTACGACGGTATGAGACGCTGAAATACGATTTTCATGCGAAGCCGGAAGTTTTCCTGGA
>DNWN01000002.1:1138-3296 GCA_003507115.1 Cryomorphaceae bacterium
GGTGATTTTAGAGGACACGCTGGTGGACGTGAAGTTTAGTGGCTTGTCCTGGCGCGGAAATGAAGGCTTCTACTACAGTAGTTACGATAAGCCAAAGGGCGCTTCGGAACTGTCCGCGATGACCAATCAGCACAAGCTCTACTTCCACGCTTTGGGCACGGCTCAAAAGCAGGATAAGCTCATTTTTGGAGGCAGCGAGACGCCACGGCGCTATGTGGGCGGCAGCGTCACGGAGGACGGCCGCTATTTAGTCGTCACCGCAGCAGTATCGACCACGGGCAATGAACTCTACCTGCAAGATTTGGAAAAAGGAGACAAGGGTTCGCTTACGCTCGTGGCGGAAGGTTTTGACAAGGAATACGGGGTGGTGACATCGGAAAACGGCCAGATTTTCATTCAAACCAACGACGGGGCGCCCAACAACCGCATCATGGTCGCTCAAGGTATCCAGCACAAGTCTGAGTGGAAAGAGCTCATCCCAGAGGGAGAATTCCCCATGAGCGTTGGCAGTGGCGCTGGACGACTCTATGTGAGCACCATGGAGCATGCCGTTAGCAAGATGGACGAGTACGCCTATGACGGAAGACATATTCAGACTATTGAGTTGCCAGGCGTTGGATCGGTGGGCGGGTTCGGTGGCAAACGCTCGGCCGAGCAGCTTTATTTCACCTTTACCAATGCGATTACGCCAAGTGCTATCTACACCTATGTTCCCGGGGAGGAAATGGAAGCGGGCGTGATCGAATTATTTCGAGCGAGCGCGATCGACTTTGACCCTAGCCAGTACGAAAGTGAGCAAGTTTTTTACACATCCACGGATGGCACCAAAATTCCCATGACGATTAGTTACAAGAAGGGCCTCCAGAAAAATGGGAAGAACCCGACTATTTTGTACGGTTATGGCGGCTTTAATATCAGCCTAACCCCTTCGTTTAGCACGTCTTACACCGTGTGGATGGAGCAGGGTGGCATCTTGGCCATTCCCAACATTCGGGGGGGTGGCGAGTATGGAGAAGCCTGGCATGTGGCCGGTACCCAAATGCAGAAAAAGAATGTCTTTGAAGATTTTGAATCGGCCGCGCAGTATCTCATTGACGAAGGCTATACCTCTTCGCCTTATCTCGCCTTGAGCGGGGGCTCCAATGGGGGGCTTTTGGTGGGGGCCGTGATGACCCGAAAGCCAGACCTTGCAGCCGTGGCATTCCCCGCGGTGGGGGTGATGGACATGCTCCGTTACCACACCTTTACGGCAGGAGCGGGGTGGGCCTACGATTATGGAACGGCCGAGGACAGTCCTGAGATGTTTGCCTACCTGAAGAGCTACAGCCCCGTGCACAACGTGGTGGAAGGCACCTGCTACCCGGCGACGATGGTGACGACGGCGGACCACGACGACCGTGTCGTTCCCGCACACAGCTTCAAGTTTGCCGCGGAGCTCCAAGCCAAGCAAGGCTGCGGCACCCCCACCCTGATACGCATTGAGACCAATGCAGGCCACGGCGCGGGCAAGCCCACGGCCATGGTCATCGAAGAGGCTATTGACAAATTTGCTTTCGCCCTCTGGAACATGGGCTTTGCCAAACTCCCCAACCCATGAACATTCAAAACTATGTACTCGGTCAATGGGTAAGTGGGCAAGAGTCCGAGTATGAAGCGCGGCACGCCATTACTGGGGCGTCCTTGGGCCACGTCTCAAGCCTAGGCTTAAACTACGACGACATCCTGGCCTATGGGCGCGAAAAGGGGGGCGTCGCCTTGCGGGCCATGACCTTTCCACAGCGTGGCCTCATGCTGAAGGCCTTGGCCCTTTACCTCCAGGAGCGAAAAGAAGCGTACTACTCGGTTTCGGCCGCCACAGGTGCGACACGTGTGGACAGCTGGATTGATATTGAAGGGGGCATCGGAAACCTCTTCGCCAATGCCTCCTTGCGGCGTGAGTTTGCAGATCAGCCGTTTCATATCGATGGGACGCCGGTGAAACTTTCCGCCCAGGGCACGTTCTTAGGGCAGCACATTATGGTGCCCAAACGGGGAGTGGCCGTACACATCAATGCTTTTAACTTCCCGGTCTGGGGCATGTTGGAGAAAATTGCGGTCAACCTTTTAGCGGGCGTGCCTGCGGTGGTTAAACCCTCCGAATTCACGTCCTTCCTGACCG
>DNWN01000163.1 GCA_003507115.1 Cryomorphaceae bacterium
TGGGGTGATGTTTGGCAATCCCGAGACCACGACGGGAGGTAACGCGCTGAAATTTTATGCATCCGTGCGTTTGGACATCCGCCGCTCCACCCAAATCAAAGATGGCGAGCATGTCATTGGAAACCGCACGAAAGTGAAGGTGGTCAAGAACAAAGTAGCGCCTCCCTTCCGTGTGGCGGAATTTGATATTCTCTACGGTGAAGGCATTTCCAAATTGGGAGAGATCATCGACCTCGGTACGCAGTATGAAGTCATCCAAAAGAGCGGTTCGTGGTTTAGCTATGACGGAACGAAATTGGGCCAGGGCCGTGAAGGGGTGAAAGCCATTCTCAAGGACAACCCCGAATTGGCCGAGGAAATCGAACAGAAGATCATTGCCAAGCTTCAAAATGGCTAAAAAATTCTTGGCGGGCCTAGGCTGTTGCCTCCTGCTTGCGTGCAGCGGGCCAGAAGCGGAGCCTGAAGTCGTGGCTGATGCGCTATCTGTCAATGCAGATAGTTTAAACGTTTATATTTCGGAGCACCCCAACGATGTTCAAGCCCTGGCGCTTCGCGCTCGCCGGCACATGAATGGGGCCAATATTCCCTATGCCCTAGCCGACGCCCAGGCCATCTTGGAAATTGATTCTACCCACCACGACGCGTGGTTGATATACGGGGAGGGCAACTACCTCACGAATACTTCCCGGGTTGCCAAGGACGCCTGGCTGCGCTGTATCGAAGAACATCCCGAGGAAACCGAATGCCGCTTGAAGTTGGCGGAGCTCTACAGTGTCATCATGGACTACGACAAGAGCTTGTCCCTCGTGAACAAGGTCATCGAGTTGGAGCCGACCGAGTCTGTGGCTTACTTTATCAAGGGCCTGAATATTCGAGATAGCAAGCAAGACAGCACGCTTGCGCTGAGCTACATTCAGAAGGCGATTGACCTCAACCCGAATTACGAGGCCGCCTTGGACATGGCCGGGGTCATGACCGCCGCCCAGGGCAATCCCTTGGCCTTGAGTTATTACAACCGCTTAATCGAACTGCAGCCCGACAACGCACGGACCTATTACAAAGTGGGAATGTTCCATCTCGAGGTGAACAATTACAACGGAGCCATCGAAGCGTTTACCCAATGCGTCCAACTCGATCCATCCGATGCTGAGGCATTCTACAACTTGGGCTACATCCATTTGGAGCTCAATCTCTTGGCCGAAGCCCGGAAGTATTTCACCGCATCGATTCAAGCGCGGGAGATCAATTACCGGGCTTTCTATGGCAGGGCATTTACCTGGGAACGTGGGGGAGATGCCGCCAATGCAGAAAAGGATTACCGCCAAGCTTTGTCGCTGAATCCCCAACATGGTCCCTCGCGCGAAGGACTCAATCGCGTCTTAAAGCAGAAATAATGCGCACCCTCGGATTTTGGCTCCTGGCCCTCTCTGTGGGATGTGCGTCCACCGAATCCCTTATGGAACCCAAAGCCACACCCAAACCCCACGCGATGGAAATGCATGGGGACGTCCGCCAAGACCCCTACTACTGGTTAAATGACCGCGAGAATCCCGAGGTCATTGCTTACCTCGACGCCGAAAATGCCTACCGCGAGGAAGGGATGCAGCCCGTCAAGGCCCTCGAAGACGTCTTATTCACCGAGATGACCAACCGGCTCAACCCGGATGAGTCTTCCGTGCCCGTGCAAATGGATGGCTTTTGGTACCAAACGCGCTACGAAAAAGGCTCCGAATACCCGCGCTACTACCGCCGAGCAGGGGCTATGGATGGCCCAGAGACCTGCATTTTGGATGTCAACATCCTCGCAGAGGGACAGGCCTACTGCCAAGTCAGCGGCATTCACTTGACAGCAGACCACCAACGCATGGCCTATGGCGTCGACTTTGTCAGCCGCCGCCTCTACACATTGCGTTTTGTCGACCTCGCAACGAATACCACGTGGGACTATGAGGTCCCCGGAACTTCGGGCGGTTTTGCCTGGGCTGCGGATGGAGAGACCTTCTTCTATGCGACCAAAGATCCTGTTACGTTGCGGGTAGACAAGATTTGGCGTCAAGTTTTGGGTAGCACCGCGGAGCCCACGTTGGTGTATGAAGAAACCGACGAAACCTTCTCGTGTGGGGTGTTCCGCTCGAAGTCCAAAAAATACATTCACATCGCCACCGGGGCCACGGACGTTGATGAATTCTGGTATTTGGATGCCAGTCAACCCACCCAGGACTTTACCGTGCTGCGTCCACGCGAATTGGGCGTGGAGTATTCTGCGAGCCACTTTGGCGATGCATGGTTTATCCGAAGCAATCTCGGGGGACGGAAAAATTATGCCTTGTTCAAGGCCCCATTGAGTGATCCCAGCGCGTGGACGCCCTTCTTGGAAGCCCAGCCTGACGTTTTGTTGGAAGGGGCCGAGTTCTTTACGGACTACCTCGTCACAGAAGAGCGCAGCCAAGGCTTGGTGCAATTGATGATTCGTCCATGGAACGGAGGAACGCCCCATCCGATTGCTCAAGAGGAAGAGACCTACAGCCTGTATGCAGGGAGCAACCCCACCGAGGACACGGAGTGGATGCGATATGGATACACCTCTTTGGTAACCCCCAGCTCCACCTATGAATACAACATGCGGACAGGAGAACGCCGATTGCTCAAACAGCAGGAGGTCATGGGCGGCTACGATGCGTCCAAGTATGTGACCCGCCGATTCTGGGCCACGGCATCCGATGGTACTCGCATTCCCATGTCGTGGGTAGGCCCCAAGGAGGCAGAAAACACCCCAGTACCCACCCTCTTGTATGGGTATGGGTCCTATGGCATCACCATCGACCCCTCTTTTTCCATAGCGCGCTTGAGTCTGCTGGAGCGCGGCATGGCCTACGCCATTGCGCACATCCGCGGAGGGGAATACCTCGGCCGAGAGTGGTATGAAACAGGCCGCATGGAGCACAAGATGAACACCTTCACGGACTTTATCGCTTGTGCGGAGTTCCTCCAAAATGAGCACAAAGCGTCTGAGCTGTATGCCATGGGCGGCAGTGCGGGCGGACTCTTGATGGGCACTGTGCTCAACCTGCGTCCGGATCTCTGGTCCGGGGTCATTGCGGCGGTGCCCTTTGTGGATGTCGTGACGACCATGTTGGATGAGAGCATTCCATTGACGACGGGCGAATACAGCGAATGGGGCAATCCCAATGAAAAAGAGGCCTATTTCCGTATGAAGGCCTATTCGCCCTACGATAATGTGGCAGCGCTGGATTATCCTCCCTTGCTTATCACCACAGGCTTGCATGACAGTCAGGTGCAATACTGGGAGCCCGCCAAATGGATTGCGCGCCTCCGTGAACGACGGAGCAATCGCGCTCCCTTGTTCATGTATTGCAA
>DNWN01000057.1:0-4494 GCA_003507115.1 Cryomorphaceae bacterium
ATCCACGGGCGTGATGCCCCAGTGCGCATCCGCGCATATGGCATCCATGGTAGACTGAAGGGTCGCCTCGGACAAGGTCAGGTTCAGGAATCCCTTGACTACGTTAAATCCTTGGACTTCGGCGCACGCCTCTTGAAGGGACAAACCAATGGCCTGGGCCGTTGCTTCGGGGCTCATCCGGCTCGCTTTCACATAGGGAAAAACCACGAGGGTGACATCTCCGTCAAACTCTTTGCGGGTTTCTTGCAAATCAATCGGCGCCTCGTGGAGGCCAAAAAGACGTTCTAAAGTGGCGGAGATGATCGCTTCCAATCCGGTATTCATGGTTTCCTTTAAAATGATCCTCTCAATCCGAGACGTTCTTGCAATCGATCGACGGTGCTCTGCAGTAAAGTAAAGGCCGCCGTTCCCATCGCGTTGCCGCCGTTGTCCAAAAGCGGATTAATTTCTGTGAATTCCATACACATCACTTTGGGCTGGTCCGCGAATAAATCTAACAACCCGCGCGCCTCCTCCAAGGTGAATCCCCCTTCAACAGGTGTGCCAGTTCCCTGAGAAATACTGGGATCCATGCTGTCCACATCGAAGGATATGTAGACCATATCGCAGTCACTTAGTTGAGTCATGACCTCATCGACGACCGCGTCGAGCCCCTTTTGACGCACTTCCGGAACCCGATGGACGCGCATGTCATGCTCTGCGATGAGATGATCTTCCGGGGCTTCGGTAGAACGCAAGCCAATAAAGGCTACATCAGAAGGCTTCACCCGCTGTGGATGGCCTTTGAGCTTTTGCCAGGCGTCCACTGTGACAGGGCTAGGGTCGTTGATTTTACATGATACATTGTCCGCACCAATCGCGGTAGCTAGGGGCATGCCATGCATGTTTCCCGAAGGAGAAGTGTAGGGAGAATGCAAGTCCGCATGCGCGTCAATCCAGACAACCCCAAGTCGTGAAAGCGGAAAAGCTTGTTTAATTCCCGCAATGGTCCCGCCTGCATTGGAGTGGTCCCCGCTGATGACAATGGGAAACTGCCCATCGTCCAGGGTTTCCGCTACCACCGCAGAAATGCGTCGGTACATCCGCACAATGCCGCGTATCCGCTTGCCGTAGGGCGATTCGGGATGGCGGTAGAGCAGGGCATTGTTCGTTTGGACCTTGCGCGGAGCTAAGCTTCGGAAAAACTTTGGCTGGATATGGAAGGAAGCCCCACGGATGGCGGCATAGCCCAAACTGGAGCCCCGGGTTCCGGCGCCCAATTCGGACATAGCAGTGATGAGTTGAAGCATATGGGCAAAGGTAGGAATTGGCCTACCTTTGAGACTTAGGAAGATTACCCCATGGCAAAAAAGGCAAAAACCTCCTCTACCTCCTCCGTATTGGGCCCCATTACACAGGTTTGGTCTGATGTGAAGACGAACAAGTCACTCCACGCCGTTTTCGGGATATCCTTGACCTTCATCGCAGGGTTTGCCTGGCTTTCGAGCATGTCCTCGCTCCTTTCCTGGTCCGCGGATTACAGCTCCTTTGAAGGGAATTTTAGCCAAATCCTTTGGGACCCCGAAGTTCAAATGGCCAATACTTTCGGGAAGCTCGGCGCGGCAGTCGGCTTTTATCTCACCGTCAAAAGCTTTGGCTGGACCTTTTTGTTGCCGCTTACTTGGCTGATCTTGCTGGGGCTGAAATGGGGGTTGCATATCCCATTCAAACCACTGACTTGGTTGCGCCGAATTTTAGTTTGGACTTTTTTATTGGGCATGGGAACCGCCCTGCTTCCTTTTGGTTTCTCGGATGTTTATGTGGGCAATCTTGGGCATTACCTCGCTTTTTGGTCCAGCCAGTTCATGGGTGTGGTGGGTGCTTGGTTTGCATGGCTGACGATCACCTCTGCCCACGTCGTGTGGTTATTTAAGATGACCCCGCAAACCTGGCGAAAAGCCAAAGAGCCAGCCCCCTGGAATGATGAACTGGGCCCAGAAGACGATGACGAGGATTTGGAGCCCTTGCCCGATGACCCCGCAGAAGAAGTAGAATGGAATCTGGGGGAAGATCCGTTAGAGACTCCGGACCCCATCCTGCCCGTGGCTCCCCCTCAACCCGTAGTGGTTGATTTACCCTTGGAGACCGTGGAGCCTATTCCCCTTCAAAGCGAGGTGTTTGCCGAGAATGAGGAGGAAGCGCCCAAAGGATCTTTGGCGACGGCCTACGATCCGCGTGCAGACCTTTCCCGTTACCAGTTTCCTAAATTGAGCCTTTTGGTCGACATGCCCGTAGGGAACGCCAAAGTGGACGCCGAAGAATTGGAAGCCAACAAGGAGCGCATCATCGAAACGCTGCGCAACTACAAGATTGAGATTTCGAAAATCAAAGCCGCCGTGGGCCCGACGGTGACCCTGTATGAAATTGTGCCTGAAGCCGGCATCCGCATCTCCAAAATCAAAAGTTTGGAAGACGACATCGCGCTCAGCTTGAGTGCTTTGGGCATTCGGATCATTGCCCCCATTCCCGGACGGGGTACCATCGGTATTGAGGTGCCCAACCGCAGTCCGCAGATGGTGAGCATGAAGGCCGTGCTCTCTTCGGAAAAATTCCAGAATACCACGATGGACTTGCCGATAGCCTTGGGTAAAACCATTAGCAACGAGGTGTTTGTGGCGGATTTGGCCAAAATGCCCCACCTGCTGATGGCCGGTGCTACGGGCCAGGGAAAGTCGGTGGGACTGAACGCCCTTTTGGCTTCCATCCTGTACAAAAAGCATCCCTCAGAGGTGAAATTTGTCCTCGTCGATCCCAAAAAAGTGGAATTGACGCTCTACAACAAGATTGAGCGTCACTTCTTAGCCAAGCTCCCCGGTACCGAAGAGGCCATTATCACGGATACAACCAAGGTGATTCACACGTTGAACTCACTCTGTATCGAGATGGACGACCGCTATGACCTGCTCAAGGACGCCATGGTGCGGAACATCAAGGAGTACAACCAAAAATTCACGAGCCGCAAACTCAATCCCGAAGAAGGGCACCGCTACTTGCCCTACATCATCCTCGTGATCGATGAATTCGCCGATTTGATTATGACGGCCGGCAAAGAGGTCGAAACCCCCATTGCACGTCTGGCCCAGCTTGCGCGTGCCATCGGAATTCACTTGATTATTGCCACGCAGCGTCCGTCTGTCAATGTGATTACGGGAATCATCAAGGCCAACTTCCCGGCCCGAATCGCCTTCAAGGTTTCCGCCAAAATCGACTCCCGGACCATCCTCGACGCCGGCGGAGCGGAACAACTCATCGGGAAGGGCGACATGCTCTTTTCCGCAGGCAATGATTTGATCCGCTTGCAGTGCGCCTTCCTGGATACCCCCGAGGTGGAGGATATCTGTGAATTTATCGGATCCCAACAAGCCTACCCGGAGGCCTATGCCCTCCCTGAATACTCTGGGGAAGAAGGTGGATCCGGTGGCGGAGGCAATTACAGCGCCGATGAACGCGATGCCCTGTTTGTCGATGCGGCGCGTATTGTCGTGCAGAGCCAGCAAGGTTCGGCATCCCTTTTGCAACGGAAACTCAAATTGGGCTACAACCGGGCCGGCCGATTGATCGACCAGCTTGAAGACGCTGGAATTTTGGGGCCTTTTGAAGGATCCAAAGCCCGCCAAGTCCTAATTCAAGACGAACACCATTTAATGGAACGCCTAAACGGCCAATGATGACACATACCTTCCGCACTCTATCGACCCTCGTTGTACTTAGCCTCTGCACTTTTGGCACGCAGGCGCAAAGCGGAGACCCCTTGACCTTGCTCAAAGAAGTCGAGAAAAAGACCCTCGCCTATACAGATCAGACTATTCAGTTCACCATGGTCATCGAGGCGCCCGGACGCGATGGAAAGAAGGTCCAGCGTAAAACCTCCGGGAAAGTAGAAGTTGTCGGCGAAAAAGCTTTACTCTCTTTAAATGGTCAGCTCATCTTCCTGGAAGGAGCCCGCGTGACCACCGTCAGTGAAGAGGACGAAGAGATTGTGGTTCGCAAGTTGGATGGAGACGAAACGCAATTCACCCCAGCGGCCTTGGTGAAGAAATATGAAACCGGTTCCAATTTTCAATGGGCCGGGGAGGAAACCGTGGCCAACGGGGTGAAAATTGTCTACATCCGGATGAAACCCAAAAACAATGTCGACGTCCGAGACGTCGTCTTGGGCATCAACATGCGGACTAAGCGGATTCACTCCTACCAAGAATTTGGCACGAATGACGTGACCACCACCTTGCGCATTGTACAATATGATGTCAATCAGGGCGTTACCTTGCAGAAAGTCACCTTTAACAAGTCCAAGTACCCCGGATACGATTACGTCGCTCCCACGGGTATGTAAACCCCTCTATGCAGCGGATTGATTGGTACCTCCTCCGGTCTTTTGCCGGGATCTTCCTCAAGACCATTGGCATTTCTGTGTTCTTTCTGCTCATGCAGATGGTCTGGAAATATGTCGATGAC
>DNWN01000057.1:4557-5165 GCA_003507115.1 Cryomorphaceae bacterium
GGCATCATGGTCTACGGCGATTTGGCAGAAAGCCATGAGCTCGCCGCCGCCAAGTCCTCAGGGGCCTCCTTCTATCGTTTAATTCGTCCTATTCTTTTGGCCTTGGCGGGGATTGCGGTGGGCATGTTCTTCGTCGCCAACAACCTGATTCCGGTAGCCAATTTCAAAGGCGAAAATTTATTGATCAACATCGCAAAGCAGCGCCCCACCTTCAATTTACAGCCGGGCATTTTTTACGGCGGTATCGACGGCTATAGCATTAAGATTGGGGGAAAAACGGACAATGAAGTTCAGGACATCTTAATCTACGACCACCGGGAACGCGGTGAGGGCAACCACACCGTCATCATGGCCCCAAAGG
This sequence comes from Cryomorphaceae bacterium, assembly GCA_003507115.1. Lineage (GTDB taxonomy): Bacteria > Bacteroidota > Bacteroidia > Flavobacteriales > Schleiferiaceae > TMED14. The sequence goes on from DNWN01000057.1 coordinate 4,919, forward strand.
CTGTCTTGCATTACACGGAGGGAAATCGCTGGATGGAAATGGAACTCTTTCAAGGCACCTCGTACCAAGAGTACAAGGCCGAAAAGCGGGAGGAGCGCGATCGGAAACCCTTTCTAGAGAGCACATTTGACCGAATGGTGATCCGAGTCAACATGGGATCCTTCGAAATGGGAGACTTGTATTCCGTGCACCGCAGCGACGAATACAACATGCTGAGCGTGACACAACTCGACCACGCCATTGATGC
>DNWN01000057.1:5177-7587 GCA_003507115.1 Cryomorphaceae bacterium
AGGCGCTCGGGTCCGAGCCGCTGTACATGAAGGAACGTTTGAAAGGGCATTACCTCTTCCGCGCAGTCAACAATGCCATCCATTCGGCTCAAGCCAACCGAGAATACATGGAGCAAATTCAATCCGAGTATGTGTGGCGCAATCAAGTGATTGCCCGCCATTATTTGGAGTTTCACAAGAAGTTTAGTGTGGCCATCGCCTGCATTTTGCTCTTCTTCATCGGGGCCCCCTTAGGCGCCATCATCCAAAAAGGAGGGTTTGGGCTGCCTTTCGTGATATCTGTCCTCCTCTTCCTATTCCACTACGTGCTGACCATCATCTTTGAGAAAATGGGTCGCGAGTGGTTGATTTCACCGTTTTGGGCCATTTGGTTGCCCAATGCCATCCTCCTGCCCATCGCCGTTTGGATGACGGTTTGGGCCGCGAATGACGCATCCATCAATAGTCGCCTCCGCAAGCGTTTGCTCTTCTGGCTGCCATCCCGTTCTGCCACATGAAAATTCTCCACCTCTGTAACAAGGTGCCTTACCCGGGCCGCGATGGAAGCAGCCTGGCGATGGAGGCCCTGATACGCCTGGAAGTCAAGGCCGGGCATGAGGTACTTGTGTTGGCACTCAATACGGACAAGCACTTTGTATCTGATCCACAGCCGCAGGAAGGAATTCACTTTGAAGCCCCGGCCGTTCGGGTTTCGCCCAGCCTACGTGGGTTAATCGGACACCTCCTCCACCCTGCTTCCTACTTTGCGGCGCGCTTTGACCATGCGGCCGTGCGCCAACGCATTTCGACGTTGGCCAAAAAGACAGACCTCATTGTGGTGGATTCCTTGTTCATGGCGGTCTACCGCGATGCTTTTGGTTCGACTCCCTGGGTCCTGCGCGCCCACAATGTGGAACATCAGATTTGGGAACGGACCCTGGCAGGTATGGCTTGGAGCCCCAAAAAAGTATTTACCGCCTGGCAGACGCGTCGACTGAAGCGATGGGAAAGCACGATGATACAAGGAAGTACCGTCTGGGCCATTTCGGAAGAGGATGCCGAGACGCTTCACCGTTTGGGTGCGAAATCCGTACGTGCCTTGCCTTGCACCTATGACCCAACGGGGCCATGGACCTCGAGCGGTGCCATCGGCAGCAGCGTCTACCATTTAGGGGCCTTGGATTGGTTGCCCAACGTGCAAGGCCTCAAATGGTACCTGGAGCAGGTCCATCCCCATGTTCAGGTTCCGGTGACGGTTATTTCGCGCCATTGGCCCGCACACCTCCAACCACCAAAGGGTGTTACCCACCTGTCCCGTTTGGAGGACGGCTTTTCCTTTGAGGCCCACGGGATTTTTATTGCTCCCATTTTATCGGGCAGTGGCATGCGCATCAAACTGCTGGAAGCCATGGTTCGGGGCAAAGCGATTGTGACCACCTCCATTGGAGCGGAAGGGCTAAAAAATTCCCCAGGCATCACCGTAGTCAACGAACCCCAGGCCTTTGCAGCGGCCATTCAGCACTTGGTGGACGACCAAGCCTTCCGAATGGCGCAGGGCGCCGCAGCACAGGCCCATGCGCGCGCTACCTTTGCAGACGACGCTGTAGTCGCGTCTTTGCGTGCTTTGTAAGCTGTTTATGGAATCCTTCACCTGCTTAGACCTCTTTGTTCGCTGCTCCATGCTTTTTGTAGGGCTTATGGTCGCCGTTCTGGCGGGTAGCATTCCCTATCTGCTCTTCCCAGGTCTAGTTCGTCTGTGGCATGTAATTCAACGGCCTCGTGCCACTCCCACCGCGTTCGATGTATCCAAGGACCCTCTTTGGCCCTCTGTAGATCTTGTTTTTGCGGCCTACAACGAGGAAGCCGTCCTCCGTGAAAAACTGGCCAGCTTGCAAAATTTGGACTACCCGTTGGATCGGCTGACGGTCTGGGTCGGTTCCGATTGGAGCAGCGACGACACCGAAGCCATTTTGGGGGAAGTAGCTGAGGTCATGCCCAACTTGAAGTGGGAGCGCATGGCGGAGCGTTCGGGCAAGTCCAAGATTATCAACTACCTCGTTCAGAAAGGACAGGCGGACATCGTGGTGGGTACGGATGCGAACATTTTCTTCCACCCCATGGCCTTGAAGCATTTAGTGGCCCCTCTCGTGATGGATGGTCAAACCGATCTAGTGGGCGGTGAATTGACATACCGCGGTATGGGCCAAGGGGATAGCTACAAAAGCATCGCCACGCAAGAACGCTCCTACATCAGCTGGGAAAACCGAACCAAAGTCTGTGAAGGAGAACTCTGGGGCATGACTATGGGGGTTGAGGGGGGCTGTTATGCCCTACGGCGTTCTGCTTTTACCCCTATTCCTCCGGGAACATTCATGGAAGACTTTTTCCTAACGATGCGCGTTTTGGCCAGCGGCAAACGTGTGCAGCATGC
>DNWN01000037.1 GCA_003507115.1 Cryomorphaceae bacterium
GAGAGGCGCAACTTGCCCTTGTCATCAATGCTCAGAAGCTTGACTTGGACCTTGTCGCCTTCCTTGTAGAGGGCAGAGGGGTCTTCGACGCGCTTCCAATCCATTTCTGAAACGTGCAACAAGCCTTCGGTTCCGCGACCGATTTCGACGAATACGCCGAAGGTCTGCACGCCTTTCACGACACCGTCATAGATGGTATCCACGACGGGAACAAAGCAGATCTCACTGATACGTTGCTGGGCCAAGGCGATGCCTTCGGCATTGGTACCGCTGATTTCCACGCGACCGATGTTGCCCACCTCTTCGATGGTGATGGTCGTGCCTGTTTCCGCTTGCATGCCTTGAATAATCTTGCCACCAGGTCCGATGATGCCACCGATGAAGCTCTTAGGAACTTCCATGATGACCATGCGGGGAGCGTGTGGCTTCAATTCGGCACGTGGAGCAGGCATAGCAGCGGTCATGACGCCTAAGATGTGCGCACGTCCGGCTTTCGCTTGGTTCAAGGCATTGGTCAGGATCTCGACGCTGAGGCCTTTGATCTTGATGTCCATCTGGCAGGCTGTGATTCCTTTTTCAGTACCCGTCACCTTGAAGTCCATATCACCGAGGTGATCTTCGTCGCCCAAGATGTCGCTCAAAACGGCGTATTTGCCTGTTTCGGCATCCGTAATTAAGCCCATAGCGATACCGCTTACGGGGCGATCGATTTGGATACCCGCATCCATCAAAGCAAGCGTACCAGCACAAACCGTCGCCATAGAGCTCGAACCATTGGATTCGAGGATGTCGGAAACAATGCGGATAGTATACCCACTTCCTGCGGGAACCATGTTTTTCAAGGCACGCTGAGCCAAGTTGCCATGGCCTACCTCCCGGCGGCTCGTGCCACGCATCATGCGGGCTTCACCAGTCGAGAAAGGAGGGAAGTTGTAGTGCAAGTAGAATTTCTCGTCGCCGGTCATGGTCGCCGCGTCGATGCGGTTGGAATCCAAGGCGGTACCCAAGGTCACCGTCGTGAACGATTGCGTCTCGCCGCGCGTGAAGAGGGCACAACCGTGGGGACCAGGAAGGATGTCGGTTTCGACCCAGATGGGGCGAATTTCGTCCGTCTTACGGCCGTCCAAGCGGGTGCCGTGGTCCAAAATTTGGTTGCGCATGGCCTTGTACTCCACGTCGTGGTAGTAGACTTTGGCCAAGTCCAATGAGGTTTCTTTCTCCTCGTCAGTCAAGGTGGCAGCAAATACTTCGAAGACCGCCTTGAACTGCGCAGAGCGCTCCGCTTTGTTGGTCAAGCCCATGCCGGCGACTTTGTAGGCACCTTCGTAGGTTGCTGCCTCTACGCGCTTGCGCAATTCCTCATCGTGCGTCTCGTGGGAGTACTCACGCTTCGGGCTCGAGGTAGGAACCATGGCCGCCAGGGCCAATTGAAGGTCTACTTGCTTTTTGATGGCCTCGTGTCCGATGGCAATCGCCTCAAGCATTTCGGCTTCCGAAACTTCTTTCATTTCGCCTTCGACCATCACCACGCTGTCCGCGGTGGCGCCCACCATGATTTCCATGTCGGCCTCCTCAAGTTGAGCGTAGGAAGGGTTGATGATGAACTCGCCGTTCACACGGGCAATGTTCACTTCGGACATCGGTCCGTTGAAGGGGATGTCGCTGATGGCGATGGCCGCAGAGGCCGCAAAGCCCGCCAAAGACTCGGGAGCCGTGGAAGGATCGTAGGACAACATGGTGATGATGACCTGGATCTCGGCGTGGAAATCTTCGGGGAATAAGGGGCGCAAAACGCGGTCGACCAAGCGGCAAACCAAGACTTCACGGTCGCTGGGACGTCCTTCGCGCTTCAAGAAGCCTCCGGGAACGCGGCCAGCGCCGGCAAATTTTTCTTTGTATTCCACACTTAATGGGAGGAAGTCAATCCCTGGACGGGCTTCCTTGTTCGCTACAACGGTAGCGAGGAGGGCGGTGCCGCCACAGGTGAGGAGGACTGCGCCGTCGGCTTGACGAGCCATGCGGCCCGTTTCGAGGGTAATAACTCGGCCGTCAGGCAGCGTTAAGCTTTGGGTGATGGGGGTAGGTGCATTCATGTTTTTTGTTTTCGATGTTGATTTCTCCAGGCCGCTTCTTCCAACGCGAAAAGGCAATCCGGGAAGAATTGCCTTTTCTATATGATTCCGCTAGTGGAAACTCACGCTTATTTGCGGAGTCCTAGTTTTTCGATAATCGCACGGTAGCGGGCGATCTCCGTTTTTTGAAGGTGGTTCAGAAGACTACGACGCTTTCCGACCAAACGAATGAGTGAACGCTCCGTGTTGTGGTCCTTGCGGTTCTTCTTGAGGTGCTCAGTCAAATGGCTGATGCGGTAGGTGAAGAGGGCGATTTGCCCTTCGGCAGTGCCCGTATCTTCGGGGCCTTTGCCGTGTTGCGCAAAAATTTCGCGCTTCTTTTCAGTGTTTAGATACATGCCTAGATCACTTAGATGGTTGTGCTGTATGCCCGACTTTCGGGAGGGCAAAAGTACAAATAATTTATTCTGCTTTCACAGGAGCGGGGAGATTCCCCACAAAACGCAGCCATTGGCTCATGCGCTCCTTGAGGTGCTTCCGTTCGACAATGAAGTCCAAGAAGCCATGCTCCTTCACAAATTCACTCGTCTGGAAGCCTTCTGGTAGGTCCTTGCCAATCGTTTCCTTGACGACGCGAGGGCCGGCAAAGCCGATGAGCGCACCTGGTTCCGCAATGTTGATATCCCCCAACATGGCATAGGAAGCCGTCACCCCGCCGGTGGTGGGGTCGGTCAGTAAGCTGATGTAGGGAATACCTGCTTCATCCAGCAGGGCCAGCTTCGCAGAGGTTTTCGCCATTTGCATCAATGAAAAGGCCGCTTCCATCATGCGGGCGCCCCCCGATTTGGAAATCATGATGAAGGGAATCCGGTGCTTTAGGCTGTAGTCAATGGTGCGGGCGATTTTTTCCCCCACCACGGAACCCATAGATCCGCCAATAAACTTGAAGTTCATGGCTGCGATCGCCACGGGAATCCCGTTCATGGTGCCTGTCCCGGACGTCAAGGCATCGTCCAAGCCGGTTTTGGCGCGGGTGGCTTTGAGTCGGTCCGTGTATTTTTTCGTGTCCTCAAACTTCAAGGGATCCTTAGAAACCATGCCGGCATCGAGTTCGGTGTATACGCCTCCGTCGAAAAGGAAGGAAAAATACTCCTGGGCGTCAATGCCGTTGTGGAATCCGCAGTTGCCGCAGACCCAAACATTGTGGGCGTGGTCCTCAGCTGAAACAATCACCTTGCACTTGGGGCACCCGTGCCACAAGCCATCTGGGGTCTCTTTTTTATCGTGGGTCGGGGTGGTAATCCCGGCTTCTTGTCTGTGAAACCAATCCGTGGACATGCGTTGAGGGGTTAGGCGATGGTGATGCTAGAATCGAGGTATATGTCTTGAACAGCTTGCAACAAGGCTACCCCTTCTTTCCTGTCGCGTTGGAAGGCTTTGCGGCCCAGGATGAGGCCTTGGCCACCGGCGCGCTTGTTGATGACGGCCGTAGCCACAGACTCGGCCAAATCGCTGGCGCCCTTGGATTCACCACCCGAGTTGATCAAACCAATTTTACCCATGTAGCAGTTGGCCACTTGGTAGCGAGTCAAATCGATGGGGTGGTCGGTGGACATTTTCTCGTAGACGTTGGCATGCGTTTTTCCGTGCTTGGTCGCGAGGTAGCCGCCGTTATTGGTGGGCAATTTCTGCTTGATGATGTCGGCTTGGATCGTGACGCCCAAGTGGTTGGCTTGGCCAGTCAAGTCAGCGGAGGTGTGGTAGTCCACACCATCTTGCTTGAATCCATTGTTGCGGGTGTAGCACCATAAGATGGTGGCCATGCCTAGTTCGCGTGCACGCTCAAATGCCTCGGATACCTCCAGCAGCTGACGGCGCGACTCTTCAGCGCCAAAATAGACGGTAGCCCCTACAGCTACAGCGCCCATGTTCCAAGCATCCTCTACGGATCCGTACATGGTTTGGTCATATTGGTTCGGGTAGGACAAGAATTCGTTGTGGTTGATCTTGACGACGAAGGGAATCTTGTGTGCGTATTTGCGGCTCACTGAGGCCAACACGCCAAAGGTGGAGGCGACGGCATTACAACCGGCATCCAAGGCCAACTTCACAATGTTCTCGGGGTCAAAATATAAAGGGTTGGGCGAAAAGCTCGCGCCCGCCGAGTGTTCGATGCCTTGGTCAATGGGCAAAATGCTCATGTACCCCGTGTTCGCCAAGCGGCCATTCCCATAGAGTTGCTGTAGGGAACGCAATGTGGGAATAGAGCGATTACTGTCTTTGAAGTGCTCGTCGACAAAATTGCCCGAGGGCAAGTGGAGGCTTTCTTTCGGGATCGCAGTGGCTTTGTGGTTGAGGAGGTATTCGGCTTGGTCGCCGAGGAGGGTCATGACGCGCTCTGAGGCCATAGGTCTGAACAATTAGAAGAATACGAATTGCAAACCTAGGCCTTTTCTTTGATTTGACCGTGCAAAAAATGCCTCAAAATGGTCGTTAAAAAGGCATCCCTAGGCCGAAATTCAAGGTGCTCCGCTGGCTCCAATCACCAATGCGGAACCAGGGTTGGTCGCCAAGGCGTCGGGGATCGTAGAGCTGGAACCCCCAATCGACCCGAATCACAAAAAAGTCCAGGTCGTAGCGCAGTCCGAGCCCCGCATCCCAAGCACTTTGTTCGAGTATGCGGGCCGGATGAAAGACCACCCGTTCTTGAATACTCGGATTCTGCAGCATGGGATTGGCTGATTGCTCGACATTCCGGGCGGTCAACCAAGTATTTCCCGCATCGCTGAAGAGGGCTCCTGAAAGACTCCCCGTCAGGGGAAAGCGGTATTCACTTTGAACTAAAAGTTTTCGGGTACCCGAACCGAGGTAACCGGTACTATCAAAGACGGCCAATGGCAAGGCCCCGGGCCCCAATCGAAAATTGATCCATCCCCGTAAATCATTACTTCCACCCGCAAAAAAGGCGCGCTCAAAGGGGGGCAAACCGGGGGTGTTTTGGAGGGTGTAGAGTTCCCCTAGCACCGTCCGGAAGGCCCAGTCCCGGTCCTTCGTTCCCCGACGCAACCATCGCATATCCAGTTTGGCGCGGAGATAGTGAGCGTAGGGAACTTGACCCACCGTCCGAATTTCTGCCCCTTGAGGATGGAGTCCTCGGGCCACGAGGTCGGTCAATATCCCAGAGGTTTCCATGGTCCATTCCGTCCTGCGCTCCCACCGTCCACGCTCCACAGAGGGCCGAACAATGCGAAGCCGCGGTCCGAGGAGCAGGACGTCCTGGAAACCTGACTTGATGGAGAGGGCTTGGTAAAAGGTGCTGTCGATTTGGCGCAGGTCGATATAGGTCAGGTCGGTAGGGCTCAATTCCCACTGTCCTCCTTCTCGATCCGTCCATAGGTAATTCATGGCGGCACGAATGGCCAATCGGTCAAATTCCCGCCGGTATTGGCGACCTAAAGACAGGCTAACTCGGGTAGAGGCGGTTTGGACTGGGGCATCATTCCAACCCCAAATGCCTGGCCATTGGATGCCAGATTCCAGGTCCAAAAAGTAGGTATTGAACAAGGCGGAGCTGTCTGCCCATTGCGCCCCAACTCCGCCAGACAAGGTCAAGTGCACATGCTCGAGGCCACCCCAAGGATTGTTGTCAAAAAGGTCTAAGCTGGACTGCACGCCGTAGATGCCCGACAGGGCGGTGCTTTCCCCCTTCCAGGTGATGCCCACCCGGGGGGCCGGAACTAGACTCAAGGTGGCATCCAGGGAGTCTTGCACCATGGCGAATTGCCAACGCCCGGATTGAACCGCTGGGATTTGGCGCAGCTGGGATGTACTG
>DNWN01000159.1:0-1480 GCA_003507115.1 Cryomorphaceae bacterium
AAGGTGTAGGAGGCGAAATAGTCCTTCAAGAAGGCGTCAAATGCGTCGCGACCCACGGTTTGTTCAATCAGGCGCAAGAAGTGGAAGCCCTTGTCGTAGGCGATGGTGGTGACGCCGTCATCGGGGTTGCGGCCAACCAGGTCGATGGCCAGTTTGCTGTCGTTGGGGGCGTTTTCCATGAAGTCGGCTACCTCGGCGGTCAAGTCGCTATGGGAGAGGGCTTGAAGCATGGCGGCATAGTCGGCGCCGTAGACCGCCTCCATGATGCGGTTCTCAAAGTAGACGGTGAAGCCTTCGTTGATCCAGAAGTCGTTCCAGGTGCCGTTGGTCACCAAGTTGCCCGACCAGGAATGCGCCAACTCGTGGGCGATCAAGGCGACCAAAGAGCGGTCGCCCGCAATGACGGTGGGCGTCAAGAAGGTCAAGCGTGGGTTCTCCATGCCGCCAAAGGGGAAGGAGGGAGGCAGAACGAGCAGGTCGTAGCGCTCCCATTGGTAGGGGCCGTAGAGGGCTTCGGCGGCTTGAATGAGGGCCTCGGTCTCGCCAAATTCCCATGCGGAGGCCTCTAGGATGGCGGGTTCAGCGTACACACCGGTGCGTGGACCCGTAGATTGGAAACGCAAATCGCCTACCGCCAAGGCCATCAAGTAGGAGGGGATGGGCTGCTTCATTTCAAAGCTGTAGCGGGAATCTTCGGAAAGCAATTGTGGATTGGAAGCACTCATGACGGCCATTAATCCCTCAGGGGCTTGAACCTTCGCATCGTAGGTGAAGCGAATGCCTGGGCTGTCCTGCAAGGGGATCCACGTGCGAGCGAGGATGGCCTGGCTTTGGGTAAACAGGAAGGGATGGGTTTTGCCGTTGGTCTGCTCGGGGCTCAGCCACTGTAGCGCTTTCGCATCGGGGCTGGTTTTGTACCAAATGGTGACCGTGTAGGACCCATCGACGGTTCGGTCGGGGAAGATGAGCAGTTCCGTTCCGAGAATGGCGTCGTGTCGCCCGGGGGCAAAGCGCAATATATCCTCGCCAAAACCCTCGCCCGTGGCCCGAACGTCCTGAATCTCCAAGCCATAGGTGTCCAAACGCAAGGTATCTGCCTGGTGGCAGTCAAAGGTCAGTGTAGCCAAAGCCTGAAGCACCTGGGCGTCAAAATCCACCGAAGTGATGTTCAAGCTCAAATGGGTCACCACCGCCTCGGCGGGGTCGGCATAGGAATGAGGATCTAGGGGCATGGGGACGAGTTCTACGGCGGTTTCAGAAAGTTGGCAGGCACTGAGAAGGAGGCCGGCATAAACGCTTAAAGCGGGGAATTTCATGAGGAAAGGGGATATTTTGTGCTAATCTCGGGCATATGGTGCGACTTTTGTTAAAATTCTGGAATGAACGATTCATCAAATAGGGTCCGCTTGGGTCGCCCCGGATGGGGGACGCGGTTCATTATTCGGACTTTAAGCGTATTTGCGACCGCTTATTTTCTTCC
>DNWN01000159.1:1604-14943 GCA_003507115.1 Cryomorphaceae bacterium
TTTCTTTTGGCGATCAATGCGGTCGTGGTCTTGCTAGCCAGTGATTGGGTCGAGGGATTTACGGTCCATGGATTTTGGGCCGCCCTGGCATTCAGCATGGTCATGACCCTCGTCTCTAGTGTTCTGGAGGGAAATGTTCGGGCCAAAGTGGTCCGAGCCTAAATCCGGCCTAGGATCCTGTCACCCCGCCAGCAATGATGTACTTCATGATATCCGTGGATTTGGCGTTGAGGGGCTCCACGTATGATTTGGGAACGACAAACACCTGACCAGAGATCGCCAAACTGTGTGGGACGTATACTGTGATAAGCGTGTCATTGGGATGGCCTAAATCGCGCAGGGTTTCGTCCGTCACAAATCCTACCCGGCGAACCTCTTCCTGAAGAGATAAACGCAATAGCACCGGTTGCTGAAACCCTTTCTTTTTGCCCGTTAGAGATTTCATGACATCCTTCACCGACGTGTAGATGAGCTTGATAAGGGGTAGCCCCTCGAGCATGCGATCCATCAATTTGACGATTCGGAGCTTGAGAGCATATTCCCCCAAGAATCCTATTAATGTGATAATTGAAATCAGCACAATCAGGCCCAATCCGGGAATATCGATGGGGATGATGCTATCTAAAGTGCGGAGCAGCCATATGACCGCATACAGGGTGATGGCAATCGGGGCGCTGTAGAGCAGGCCTTGGATGAAGTAATTAAGTAGGCGTTTGGTCATGGGAGCAAGGGGTATTGGGTGCGTTGTGCACGAGGCAATTTAGCGACAACCAAATTATAACTCGTTTTAATCCAGGTCTGAAGTTCGCCGGATGCAGCCGTACCATCGAGGTACACCCCGCCCCAATGGGTGGGATTCATGTAGGCTCCGTGAAAAATGGCCGGGTGCTCATCCCGCAAGGCCTCGAGGAGGTCGGGGGGGAATTTTAGCCCCATCTGCGGGTCCTTTTCCAAGGGGAGCAGGGCAAACATTTTGCCGGCAATTTTAAAAACCAGGGTGTGTTCGTCAAAGGGGAAGGTGGCCTCGGCATGGGGGAGGTTTTCGCAAAAGTGGATGACCTGGTCTCGATTCATGGGGACAAAGGTCGGCGTTTGGTCCGCAACGGATTAAAACCGAAAGCTCAACCCTAGTGCGCTCGGGATGCCGATGCCGGCAGGGTTCCGGTACCATTGACAGTCTTTATCGAAATAGGTAAAGGCCTCCACGGAGGTGAGGCAGAGTCCGATTTCGGCGGTAAAGTAAAAATGGGGACTGATTTTTTTCTTGTAACCACCCAGGAGCGACACATTGTACATCCCGTCGATTTGGTCTAGTTGTGAGGGGAGCGTGTAGGTGCGCGCACGAAGGCGCACGGAGGCAAAACGGCCCTCGGCACAAGGCTGGGCATACCAGCGCCCACCAATCATCCAAGAGTGCACGAAATAGCCTTCAGGGTAGCCCAACACCTCCGCCGAGGGGACCTGGCCAAAGGCGTATTCGATTAGGAAGGTGGTTTTCCCACTGTAATCGGAGATTTCAAGACCGGCGGTCGGAATTTCCTGCATCAACACCAAGGGGCGCGTAAACACTTCCAAGACGGCACAGCGCGGCGCGAGGGCATCCTTGCGGGGAGGAGTCGGGTTCGCGAGCGTCGTGGATCCTGTGGAGGTTGGAGCCGTTCGTGGGCGTCGGGGAGGAGAGGTAGCGGGAGCAGTGGGCGCTGGGGGTGTCGCCCGATTCGATTCGACCACCGCCGGGGTCCGCGACTCGGGGGTGGTGGGGGTCCCATTTGGGGTTCCAGCACCCGGTTTGACTTGGGCCCACGCGCTCACGCTGAGCGCCATGGCTAACACGACCAATTTTTTCATAGGTAAAGGTCTATCGTTTTCTTGGAATGCCCGGTATGGTGGACCAAGAATAATGATGGCCCCTGTCCAACGCAGCGGGAGGCCATGTGGGGGTCTTGAGGGATTGGAAATAGGCGGCTGTTCGACGCATGGACGCTTCCCTCAGGGCAAATCAGCCCCTTCGGTGAGCGGATCCCAAAAGAGCTGGGCAAAATCCTGGACTTGGTCGTCCTTCACCCGGATGCCCTCGGCTTCGAGGAGTTGCTGCATGGCGTGGAGCCCGCCAAAATAATGCTTGCCGGTCAGCAGTCCTTGGCGATTCACGACGCGGTGGGCGGGGACATCGGGAAGCTGGTGGCTCGCGTTCATGGCGTAGCCCACGGTGCGGGACGCTTTCGCTGAACCGATAGCGCGGGCGATGGCGCCATAGGAGGTGACGCGGCCCGCGGGAATTTGTCGGACGACGACGTACACCCGAGCAAAGAAATCATCCCGGGCGGCCACTCGACGGAAATTTGAACTGGAGGTAGGTAATGGTCTTCCCTTGCTTCAACCACATCTTTTCATAAAAGGTCTGGCAGGCAAAAACGACATGGTCGGGTTTGTCGACGATTTGGTCATACACGTCGTGGTAGGTCTCGACTACTTCGAGCCCCCACCATTCGATGATGCCGTGGAGATAGCCATGGAGAAATTCGCTGTCGGACTTGAGGTGGATGCATCCTTCAGGCGCCAAGAGGGCGCGGTATACCTCGAGGAAGGCGGGGCCAATCATGCGGTGCTTAGCGCGTTGGTACTTGATCTGTGGATCGGGAAAGGTGATCCAAATCTCATCGATTTCGCCGGGGGCAAAGCAATGTTTTACCCATTCAATGCGGGTGCGTAAGAATCCGACGTGGTCCATGCCGTCCACGAGGGCCTTTTTCGCCCCTTCCCAAATGCGGGCCCCCTTGATATCGATGCCCAAGTAATTTTTGTTGGGGTCGCGCTGGCCAAGGGCGACGGAGTATTCTCCCCGGCCGCATCCCAGTTCGACGACGAGGGGCCGGTCGTTTTTGAAAAAGTCCGACTTCCATTTTCCGGCCATGGCGAATCCATTTAAGACCTCGTCTTTGCTGGGTTGGAGAACATGATGGAAGGTGGCTAATTCGGCAAAGCGTGCCAGCTTATTCTTTCCCATGGGGTGTGCAGATTTGAAGATCCAAAATTCGGGCTTGAAGCTCTTTGTTGCCGCGAAAAATATTCCATTCTAAAACCACGGCGAGGCGCACGGGCCCCGTGATTTCCACATGGCCCCAGCCAAAACCAATGACGGGGAGGGTGGCGCCGGTGTGGGGATCTCTAGCCAGGGCGCGCAAGTGCTTGCCCTCCGACATGGTTCGGACCTGGCTGAGTTCCACCTCCTCTAATCCCCAGATTGGGGCCTCGTTCTCCATTCCAAAGGGCTCTAGCCGCTCAAGGAGGGTCGCTAGAGGGGCATGCAGCTCATCAACCCGCGCGCGGCTGTCAACCAGCTGCCGGGGTTGGCGGGCCTCCATGGGCCAGCGTTCATCCACCGCGCGGTCAAAGGCCTCCATAAAGGCCTCCAGCTGCTCAGGTTGGAGGGTCATGCCTGCGGCCGCCCGGTGACCCCCAAATTGAATCAGGTGCTCCGAGGCCGCATCCAAGCAGTCATACAGGTCGAGTCCAGGAACGGATCGAGCGCTTCCAGAGTAGAGGCCTTCGTGCAGGGTCAGCACGACGGTCGGCTTGTAAAAGGCCTCCACGGTGCGCTGCGCCACAATACCCAAGACCCCCTTGTGCCAATCTTCTCCCGTCAAAACGAGACCGACCCGGTGCGTCAGGAGAGCCGCTTGGGCTTGCGCCGCGAGGCTAACCCCTTGTTCGGTGCTTCGGCGTTCCACATTGTGGGATTCTATGTCTTGGCTCAGCTGTTCCAGCAGGGCTGGTTGTGGCTGGGTGAGGAGGTCTACGGCCAAATGCCCGTGCCGCATGCGGCCGGCGGCATTGATTTTTGGGCCAATGGCGAAGACCACATCTTGCAAGGTGATATGGCCTGCGGGACGGTTCCCCAACAAGGCGGCCAAGGATGCCCGAGGCTGGTTATTGATGGCGGCCAAACCTTCCCGGACGATGGCCCGATTGAGTCCCACGAGCGGGACCATGTCGGCCCCAATGCTTACTGCGACTAAATCCAATAGATCCTTCAAGGCATTGGGATCCAGTCCCGCGGCTTGGTAGGCAGCGCGCCAAAGCATGTAGCCCACCCCGCAGCCGGATAACTCTTTGTGGGGAAATGCGCAATCGGACCGCATAGGGTCCAGGACGGCTAAAGCGGGGGGCAATTGAGGACCGGGCGTATGGTGGTCCGCTACAATGACATCGATGCCACGCGCTTGGGCCGAGGCAATGAGGTCTACAGATTTAATGCCACAGTCGAGGGCGACGAGGACGCGGACCTCGGAGGCTAGCGCGTGGGCGATTCCCGCTTCGGACAAGCCGTAGCCCTCCTTGTAGCGGTCCGGGATGTAGGTCAAAATGGACCAACCGCCGCGCTCAAGAGCCAGCTTGCCAACCGAAACGGCGGTGGTGCCATCGACGTCGTAATCCCCAAAAAGCATGACGCGCTCCCCGTGTTCGCGCGCTTGGGCAAGCCGTTCAGCGGCCTGTGGCATGTCCGCCATATGCAAGGGGTCTACCTCCGAAAGCGGTGTTCCGGGAATCCAGGCTTTGATCGCTTCAAGGGTGGTCATGCCGCGTTGCACGAGTACGCGCGCCAAGGCGGAATAGGGAGCGCCAAGTTCCTGGGTGAGCGCTTCGATGGCCTCAGGCGATCCTTCCGGGGCGTAGGTCCATCGTTTGGTCATTCCTCGCGGTTCTGGCGGGTGGCGCGGTAAAGTCCTAACTGATGTTCCACGGAATGTTTGTGGACGACTTGAAAGAGCTCCTCGATAAAGGCGCGATTGAGGTCCAGACTTTCTGCTTGAAGACCGCGCTTTTGGAGCAAGTCAAACCAGCGGTCCATTTGAAAAATACCTGCTCCATGGGATACTTTCAGGTGCCCCAAGGCATCGACGATGTCCATGCGCTGGCGAAGGAGTTGGACCATCTCTTGGTCGACGGCATCCAGTTTGAGTCGCTCGGCATCGATAACTTCCTGCAAGGCCACATCTTTTGGGGCATTGGCTTCAAGGATGCGTACCAAATGGGCGAGGGTGGTGGGGGTGATTTGTTGGGCGGCATCGCTCAACGCTCGTTCTGGATCGGGATGCACTTCGACCATCAAGCCGTCCATTTGGATGTCCATGGCAATTTGGGCCACGTGCTCGACCAATCGACGGTCGCCCGCAATGTGGCTGGGATCACAAATAATGGGAACATGGGGGGCCTGGCGACGAAGCTCAAAACTCATTTCCCACCGCGGTTCGTTCCGATAGGGCGCGGCATAACTTGAGAAAAAGCCGCGGTGTACAGCGGCTAGTTCCGTGAGGCCAGACTTTTCAAGGCGTTCGAGCGCGCCGAGCCACAAGCCCAGGTCGGCGTGGATGGGATTTTTAACCAAAACGGGGATGTTTGATCCGCGTAAAGCTTCCGCAATCTCTTGCACATAGAAGGGATTGACCGTGGTCCGGGCGCCAATCCAGACCGCGTCTGCCTGCACACCTAGGGCTTTTTCTACATGATCTGCATTGGCTACCTCGATGACAAAGGGAAGACCGACCTCCTGACGCATCGTCTGGAGCCATTCTAGCGCATTGTATCCAGCCCCTTCAAACTGTCCGGGTCGGGTCCGTGGCTTCCATACCCCGGCGCGAAACAACTGGGTATGGCCCTCGGCTTTGAGGGCGCGCGCGGTATCGAGCACTTGGTCCAAAGACTCCGCGGAACAGGGACCCGCAATGATCAAGGGGTTCTGGACGGACCCTATCCATGGGCCAAAGGAGCGTTCGCGATTCGCTGGCAAGTTCATTCCCCCAAAGGTACCAGTGCCGCCCTGGATAGCCGTTTAATGTTTGAAAATTTCCCCTATTATTTGGTGGCGCCACCCAACACCACGACAATTTCACCTTTCGCTTCATGCTGGGCAAAAAACTCGGCCAATTCTCCCACGGTCCCGCGGTGGTAGGTTTCATAGATTTTGCTGATTTCTCGGACGACGCAGGCGGGGCGTTCGGGCCCCAAAACCTCGTTGAGTTCTCGCATACACCGGGCAATCCGGTGCGGGGATTCGTAAAAAGCAATGGTTCGGGGCTCTTCCAGCCATTCCTTCATGCGGGTCTGCCGCCCTTTTTTCTGAGGAATGAAGCCTTCGAAGATGAATCGATCACAGGGTAGGCCGCTCGCGACAATCGCCGGAATCAGAGCGGTGGGGCCGGGAAGGGCTTCGACGACGATGCCCGCGCCAATGCATCCGCGCACTAACAAAAAACCCGGATCGCTGATTCCGGGGGTACCGGCATCACTGACTAAGGCGGTCACGCCCGTGCGCTGGGCAATGTCCTGCACGGTGCGGTCCAAAAGGCTGTGCTCATTGTGCATGTGAAATGATCGCAGCGGCGCTTGGATGTCGAGCAGCTTGAGCAACTTCCCCGAAGTTCGGGTGTCTTCAGCGAGGACCACTTCGGCTCCGCGAAGGACTTCCATCGACCGAAGGGTGATATCCCCGAGGTTGCCTAGTGGGGTAGGAACGAGAACAAGTTTGCCCATGGATTATTCGAAACGGGCATAAACCAAGGCGAGAAAGCGCTCGGCGATTTCGGGTTTTTGGCTCCAATCGTAGTCGCTATACACGGCATTTTCTAAGAAAGTTTCGCATTCCTGCTTGCTTTCCATCGTCGCCAAAGCGGCTACTACCCGCTGGAAATCATCGTCCTCCCCATGGAATAGGTGTTTGACAAAGGCGACGCGGTCGTTTAAGCCCACTTTGAGGCCTGCGTAACGGGCATTAACGCTCTTTGCACCGGAGGCCAAAGGTAGTTGCTCGGGTTGCGGGTCTGCCAAGGGAGGGGCACTCCCCGCACTTGCCAGTTCTTCTTTTGAAGGGGCGTCAGACTTGGATATTGCAGCGGCATCGGGGTGGGAGGTGGAGGCTTCACTATGTGCCTCCTCCGTCGCGGTAACAACCGCTTCTCGCGCCAAACGAAGGGTTTCAGCCTGCTTCGCTTCGATGTCGGCGAGAGCTTGTGCAGCTTTTTGGACGATTTGTGCCTCTCCGTGGCGTTGAATTTCGGCCATTTGGATGGAAAGCAATCGTGTTTGGGCCTCTACCCAAGAAGTGTATAAGGCCTGAACCTGAGCAGGCGTAGGGGTTTCGCTTTGTAAATCTTGGCGTAAAGCAGAAAGGGAATCCGAGAGTGACATGCAATGAGGGTTTGTTACCGCTGTGGTAGATTTGTGCGGCACCGAAAAGTACAAAATGTTCCAAGAGCACACCGAAGTTCCTACGCGTCGTTCCGGATGGATTGAAGTCATTGCTGGCTCCATGTTTTCCGGAAAGACGGAAGAATTAATTCGGCGCGCCAAACGAGCACAGATTGCTAAGCTGAGCGTACAAATTTTCAAGCCCGGCATTGACACGCGCTATGCAGACGATGCCGTGGTCACCCATGACCGCGCTTCGCTAGATTGTCAAATCGTCGAGAGCTCGGACCAGCTCCATCTCCTCGCAGCCGGATATGATGTGATCGGAATCGATGAAGCGCAGTTTATGGATGACGGGATTGTCGAGGTGGTCAATGCCCTGGCGAATGCGGGTACGCGCGTCATTATCGCCGGGTTGGATATGGATTTTGCCGGCAAACCCTTTGGACCCATGCCCCAGTTGATGGCGGTGGCCGAGTTTGTCACCAAAGTGCATGCTATTTGCGTCCGTACCGGGGAGCTCGCCCACTACTCTCACCGCTTGGACGGCAACCAGGGGACTATTCTCCTCGGTGACCAAACCGACTATGAGCCGGTTTCCCGCGCGGTCTTTACCCAAATTCAATCGCAACCCCCACATGTTTCCGGCGATCTCGATTGAACGCTTTGCCGAACTACTCGGCGCCGACATCCGCCTCCGGGGAACTGGGGCCTCCGTGCAGGCCGTCGTGAGTGACAGCCGGCAGGCCTTGTGGATTCAACCCACCGCCTTTTTAGCCCTCCAGACCCAAAGTGGCGATGGGCATCAATATGCCCTTCATGCCGCTCAACAAGGGGCAGTCGCTCTCGTGGTTGCGCAGAATGGGACGTTCGATCTACCTCCAGACCTTCCGGGGGAGTGCTCTGTTCTTGTGGTCGATGATCCGTGGGCGGCGTTGCGTCGCCTGGCGGCCCATCACCGTCGTGAAATGAACGGAACATTGATTGCCATCACAGGGTCCAATGGAAAAACCACGGTCAAAGAATACCTCTATCACCTGCTGGGCGATGCGCGTATTGCGCGTTCTCCCAAGAGCTTTAACTCCCAACTCGGAGTGCCCCTCTCCCTGCTGTCTGCCCCGGTAGATGCCCCAGGAATGATTCTCGAGGTGGGCGTCGGGGCCTCTGGAGACATGGCGCTTATGGCCCCTTGGGTCCGTCCGAATGTGGGCATCTTTACGCACCTTGGAGATGCCCATGCAGCAGGCTTTAGCTCGGGCGCTCAAAAAGCGATCGAAAAGGCGCAGCTCTTTGCTGGGGCAGACTGGGTCGTGGTTCCGGCGGCCGAGTCCGAAATTGCCGCGGCGATCTCCGTGCCGACACGCAGCTGGTCGTGGAATACCTCCCTCGATGCTGACTTGATGTTCCGATGGGAAGCCGGGGTATTGAGGTGGACAGACCAATCGGGCGAAATCAGTGGGGAGGCCTCTTGCCCAGCGCTCAGCGCAGTAGAAGCTCATAATGTTGCTTCGGCCTTAACATGTATTTTCTATTTGGGATGGCCCTGGAATCCTGAGGGGCTGTCGGATGTGCGGTCGGCGGGTTTGCGTATGGAGCGACTCCCCGGTGTGTCGGGTTGGACCTTGCTCAATGATGCGTATACGTCCGATCTGGATGCCTTGGGGTGGGCGTTGGAATCCTTAGCGGCAGAACCGAAGGGCCCTCGGTATGCGGTCGTCGCTACACCGATAGGAGTCAACGGTTTTTCCGCTTGGATGGATGGGGCTTGTGCAGCCCGCGGCCTCGATGGCTGGTGGGGCATTGGCTCGGATTTGGCGGCGGAAGGACGAGGATACCCCGACGTGGAGGCCTTTCGCGTTGCGGCACCCTGGGAATCGGTCGAGACTCCCGGGGTTATGCTCTTGAAAGGGCCTCGAAGAGCCCGACTTGAAGCGCTCTTACCCGCGCTCAAGGCTCGGCATCATGATACGGTCCTGGGGATAGATTTGGAGGCATTGGCGGCCAACCTGCGGCATTATAAATCGAAGCTTTCGGGTCAACGCATCATGGCGATGGTCAAGGCGAACGCCTACGGGCTCGGAGCAGTCACCGTGGCACAGGCCTTAGCCAAACATCACATTGATTACTTCGGCGTTGCCTATGTGGATGAGGGCTTATCCTTGCGTCAAGCGGGGATTCAAACACCCATCATGGTCATGAACCCCGGTGAACAGAGTGTCGAGGGGATGCTCGCCTATGGTCTGGAGCCTGAAATTTTCCACTTCTCGGCGTTGGAGCGCTTTGGGCAAGCCTTTTTGCGCTACCCGGAGTCCGCCCTGGGTCGGGTGCACATCAAAGTCGATACCGGTATGCACCGTTTGGGCTTTCAACCCGATCAAGGTAGGGAGGTAGGCCGCCGCCTGGCTGCCTGGCCTGGCCTCGAAGTGGCTTCGGTCATGACCCACCTCGCCTCCGCAGAGGATGCCGAGCAGGATGCTTGGACGGCGGGTCAAGGCAAAGCATTTGAACTCTTTTATGAGGATTTGGTCGAGGAATTGGGGTATCGCCCCATTCGGCACCTCGCTAATACGCCCGGCGTGGTGCGGCATGCGCGGTTGCGCGGCGATATGGTGCGTTTGGGAATTGGCCTATATGGAGATTCCCCCGTGGAGTCTGACCGGGCCGATCTTCAGCCCGTCGTTTATGTGCAAACGCGCATCTCTCATCTTCAAGATATACCCGCTGGGGAAGGTGTGTCCTACGGGCATGGCGACCCAGCTTCCCACATTCGGCGGATTGCCACCTTGCCGGTGGGATATGCGGATGGGTTTCCACGGACATTGAGCTTTGGACAGGGAGAAGTGGTGATTCACGGTCGGCGCTGTCCCGTGGTGGGAGCCGTATGCATGGATATGACCTTAGTGGATGTGACAGCCATTTCGCCCGAAGTGGGGGATGCGGTCGAAATTGTTGGAGCCCAATTGCATCTCCATGAATTCGCTCAGCGCTGCGGTACCATTTCCTACGAAGTACTGACGCGCTTTTCTGAGCGTTTAGGAAGGACAGTATGGAATCCAAACGCCTAATCCATCGCATTTTCTTAAGCCTTTGGGTGCTCCTCCTTCCCTTTTGGGATTTGGGAGCAGGCATGGCCTTGGCAGGCGCGTTTTTGGCTTCCTTGATGGCCGATCCGACCGCGGCCCGGGCAAAATGGACTCAAAGCGCGGGATACTGGCCACTTTGGGGCATCCTCGTCATGGTTGGCTTGGGAAGTGCCTGGCATCCGATTTCTAGTGAGGTTGCCTTGAGGTATACGCCTTTGGCTTTGCTCTTTTGGGCCTACGATCGTTCGATCGTTCAGCGCATTCTTCCTGTGGGTGCTTTAGGGGTCATGATTTACCTCCTGGGGGCGGGTTTGCTTCGAATCATAGATGGAGCCCCCTGGGACACTCTGGTTTATCGCGGGCTTTTAAAAGGTCTGCATCAGCACGTGTACATCGGAACCTATTTACTTCTCGCGGCCGTAGCGGCCCAAGGCGGCCCTTGGACCGGGAGGTGGAAGGGGCTGTACTGGGCGCTGACCTTGCTTTTTTTAGGGCTGCTTGGGGCAAAAATGCTTCTGATCAGCGCAGGGTTGGCGGCGACGTGGATAGCATATCGGCAGCGGACCATCCCACGTTGGTCCGCACCGGCCGCCGTGATTTTGATCGTGGGATTTGGGGTGTCGCAGGTTTTGGCACAAGGCCGGGCGATGGGCCATGTTTTCAAGCCTGTCGACCCCTATTGGGCCACCGGCTCAGTGGATACGCGGGTGGTACAGGCTCAGGCTGCGTGGAGTTTGATCCAAGAAAAACCATGGCTTGGCTGGGGCCCAGGGGCTGCTCAAAAGGCTTTAGATGCGCGCTATGAGGTCATGAACTACCGATTTGGCATGCAGCGGCATCTCAATGTCCATAACCAGTTTTTACAATGGGCCCTCACCTATGGGCTCGTGGGGCTTGGAATAGTATGGGTCTTTGCTTTGGCTGGATTTCGTGCATGGACCCCTCCCCTGACAGCCCTGGGGGCTTTTGCCTTCTACTTTGGAAGTCTATGGCTCACGGAAAGTTTCATGGAGCGATCTCTCGGCTTGACCCTCGTGGCGTTGTCTTGGGCCTGGATCGTCGAGATATCGGAGTCAGACTAACTCTTTGTGGCCCCCTGAGCCTCTTTAGCCACGCGTTCGAGTGCGCTACCTATGTGCCCCTGGAGGATGACCAAACTCATGCGAGGAGGTCCTTGGTATAAAAATCCTAAAAGAATCGGGGGACAGTCGTCCAGGCGATTTTGGCGTTCCAGACGGTAGGCCTCGCGGAGCAGGCGCTTAAATCGGTTTCGGTCGACAGCGTGTTTAAACCGTCGCTTTGGGGCGCCTACCAGAACTTGTGCAGACCGCTCCATCGGCCAGGGAGAAGTGCACCAAAGAATTTGAACGGGACCTTCGTTGAAGCGACGACCGGTTTCAAAAAGATGCGAAATGCGGTTGCGAAGTTTCAGCCGTTCCTCGCGGGGGAAACGGGTATCACTCACTTCCCTTTATTGGCTTCTTCGATGTAAGCATCTAAAGCCTGGCTCATCGAAGTGAATTTAGGCGCAGGCACTTGAATGTCCAGCCGCAGCGCATTTTCCGCAATGGCCAGATGGGTCGTGTTACCGAAGGCGGCAATGCGGGTATTCTCCTGCTTGAAGTTGGGAAAGTTCTTGAGTAAAGATCGAATGCCTTCGGGACTAAAGAAGACCAAAATGTCATATTTGACCTCACTCAAATCACTCAAATCAGAGGCCACCGTGTGATACATGGTAGCCCGGGTCCACTTAATATTCCCTTTTTCCAACGTTTCAGGAATGTCCGGGTTGAGCAAGTCCGAAGTGGGCATTAAAAAGTGCTCCCCGCGTTGCTTTTTAAGCGTGGGGATCATGCCCGCTAAGCTGCCTGTTCCGGGATAAATCTTGCGCTTGCGATAGGGGACAAATTTTTGCAAGTAGTAGGCTACCGCTTCGGAGACACAGAAATATTTCCAATCCGGGTTGATCGTCACCCGCATATCTTCAACCATTCGGAAGAAATGATCAATGGCGTTTCGGCTGGTAAAAATGAAGGCCTTGAATTCAGCGGGGTTGACTTTGTCCTTTCGGAATTCGGCTGCAGGCACACCTACCACCTCAATAAACGGACGGAAGTCCACCTTCACTTTGTGCTTTTCGGCCAATTGAGTGTAGGGGTTGTTTCCGGCCTGAGGCTCGGGTTGCGAAACGAGGATGCTTTTAACCTTCATACGTTTGAAAAAAAATTACCCAGAAGAGCGGACTTGTTTCTAGGGCGCAAAGGTACAAAATCGCAACATACCAAGGAGTATGCCCTGTGGAAACGTATCGAAAAAGTGCTTTTAAAAGCCCTAAGGCATAGAGGATTAGGGATAGTATGACGATCCCCACATAGAAAGGCTCCATCAAGTCTTGGGATGCTTGGGCGCTCACGAGAACCCACAAGAAAAAGGGCAAGGCAATCCATAACGCCGGCAGGAGAGAGAAGCGCTGACTCCAATGGCTCCAGTGGTTTCTTGACTGTTCCCATATGGCTCCAAAGAGGGTGTGTACGATAAGTTGCGTGCTGAGAGCAATCAAAGGCAGAAGGTAAAGGCCATACCAAGGCCCATGATAACCCGGTAGGAGATGCGGAATAGACTCGCCTCCTAGGATGATAAGTCCGAGCAAACTCATGACCCCGACCAATAGAAAATTGGGAATCCACAACCGACTCGGAGTGCCCTCCCAATGGGTGAAGCGTTGTAGGACGAATTTCCACCGGTTCGATTCGGCGGGCGCCCTTTGAAGAAGGAGCCCAAGGGTTAAGGTGAGTCCCGCTGCGATCCAAAACAGGGCATCGGAAGGGGCCTCGTGAAGGCTGCCTTCAAGCGCATGAGGGAGTCCGGATGATGGCATGGGGCAAAGGTAAGCGCCTTCGGCGTGCTAGGGAGCGCCTTTGACGCGCATGAGGGCTAGGAGGCTAGAGGGCACGCGCTTCGCGCTGTGGCCAGAGGGCTAGAGGGCTAGGAGGCTAGAGAGCTAGCGTACTGCGCTGAGGCCCATTCCTATCAACCCTTCAACTCTGTTAGTTCCAATGAAAATGCAC
>DNWN01000159.1:15015-18151 GCA_003507115.1 Cryomorphaceae bacterium
CCACCGGGAAGCGCATACTGGCCGGCTCGGTCTTGGCGGATGTAGACAAGGCCCCCTTGAAATCCTTTCATTGGAGCAGTAGTTAGTTCCACTTGCAGGCGGTTCGCGAGGTAGTCGAGTGCATAGATGGATTGACCGTCGAGGGCCGAGGCGCTGTGGTTGGCGGCTTGAAAGCGTGCTTCCCACTGCAAGAGATCTACGGCAGAGCCTCCAGTCTCCAGCTCCATGCCCTGGATGCTAACCTGGGTAATGTTGTCCGCTTGGAGAACTTGGGCCCCGTCGACCGTTCGGTAGATCCAGTCGATGAGGTTGGTGCCGCGACGCTGGTAGACGGTCGCTTTGAGATAGGTGGGCATGCCTTCGAGCCCGCCTGAAACCACTACAGGGGATCGCCAAATGGAGGTGCCAGCTTCCAAATTCCAAGCATGTTCGGGCTGCAAAGAGGCCGAACCCTGAGCGCCTCCGAGCGTGTAGTACAAGTCGGTAAAGGTGGGCAGACGGAAGCTGCGATTGATGCTGCCAAAGAATTCGGTCCGCTTCAAAGAACTGGGGTCGGAACCACGGAGATGCGCTTCCAAATTGGGCAAGTAGTCTAAGCCGTAGCGGTCGTTGTAGTTGGCGCGGAAGTCGGCCTTTAGGGTGAAGCGATTCGCGGGATGCGTGAGCCAGCTCGTGGCAAAGAGGCCGGCATTGTTTCGGGCGTCCCCGCGGGTGTAGTAGGAGCGGTTGTCAGGCGCAGGTATGGGGCTGAGGAGGTCTGTGCCCAGCACGGAACTGACAATGCCGTCGTGGCGAACATCGGCGCCGATAAAGGTGCGGCGGTATGTATTGACGGTGTATAGGACCTCGCCTCCAAGGGTACGCGTGCGGTGGTTGTTGTGTTCGGTGTACCACGAAGGAGCCCAGCTGGAATCCGTGGTTCGCATGAACTGCCCATTCTCGAAGCGTTGGTAGTAGCCTTGGTCCTCGCGGAACAGTTCAAAGTGATCGCTGTGCTGACGCGCATAGACTTTCGCATTCCATGGGTAGGCCTCTAGCTCTAGGGCTGCCGTGTAGCCAGCAATGGCCTCGTACTGTTCGGGAAAGTTAAACGAATAGAAATTTTGCGCGCCGAAGCCCTTGGTGACCATGCCAAGGTGGCCATTCAGGACTTTGCCCCCAGCTAAATTCGTTTGGCTGCGTAAATACGCTTGGAGCTGACTGAAATCCGTGTTGACGAAGGCGCCATCCGCTGCCTTGTAGTCCATATCAAAGCCAATGTCGGTGCCGGCAATGCTGCCCAAGTACATGCCGGCTGCTCCCCGCTGGTAGCCGTACTGTCCTATTCCGGCATGGGCATAGCCGGGACGGCCTTTGGGCATCCAGGTTTCAATATTGACCACCCCCGCAAAGGCAAAGGGTCCAAATCGGTAAGAGCCTCCGCTGGGCAGCACGGAAACGTTGCGAATGGCTTCTATGGGAACGGGCAAGTTCATGCTGTGGTGCCCGGTTTGCGGATCCGAATAGGGAATGCCGTTCACCAAAATGAGGACCTGGTCAAAGGTGGAACCGCGCACCGAAATGTCGGATTGCACATCGTTCAGGCTTCGGCTTCGAATATCTACCGAGGCAAAGCGCTGTTCCAGGGCATCGCTGGCATTTTCAGTGGTGCCGTTAATGCCGCGCTTCTCCACTTTGTGGCCGAGCTCGCGGTCCAGTGCCCCATAGATAAATACGGGATCGACTAAGATGAACCCTTGATCAAAGGTGATGGTGTCGTTCGTCTTAGACAGGTTTTCTTGTTCGGACTGTGCCCAAGCGGAAAGGCTCAGGAAGAAGCAAGCGAAGACGTAGATAGATGTGCGCATACTAAGTAATAAAAAGCCCGGCCCCTTGGGAGGGCCGGGCGTAAAGATACTGAAGCGCTATTAGCGCGCTAAAACGGATACAATGTTATTGGAGACTTCGACGACGCCACCTTGGATGTCTACGGTGGTGCGACCCGAAGTTCCGTCAATCACGATGCTGCCCTGTGCCAGGGAAGCCATGATCGGAGCGTGGTCCGTCAACACTTGGAAGAGGCCTTCCGTGCCAGGAAACTGGACTGCGGTGGCTTCTCCCTGGAAGAGGGATTTCTCGGGAGTGAGGATGTCTACGCGTAGGGCCATGATTAGGCTTCTGCCAACATTTTCTCACCGGCGGCGATGGCCTCCTCAATGCTGCCCTTCAAGTTGAAGGCAGCCTCAGGATACTTGTCCAACTCACCGTCCATGATCATGTTGAATCCTTTGATCGTTTCCTGGATGTCTACGAAGACCCCGGGGATACCCGTGAACTGCTCGGCCACGTGGAAGGGCTGAGACAAGAAGCGTTGAACGCGGCGTGCGCGGTGAACGACCAACTTGTCGTCTTCAGACAATTCTTCCATACCCAAGATGGCGATGATGTCCTGAAGCTCTTTGTAGCGCTGGAGGATCATTTTCACGTTTTGGGCACAGTCGTAGTGCTCGTTGCCGACGACTTCGGGGGTCAAGATCCGTGAAGTGGAATCCAATGGATCGACCGCAGGGTAAATACCTAATTCGGCGATTTTACGCGACAATACGGTCGTGGCGTCCAAGTGGGCAAACGTAGTCGCCGGAGCGGGGTCGGTCAAGTCATCCGCAGGAACGTAAACGGCCTGAACCGAGGTGATCGAACCATTTTTGGTCGAGGTGATACGCTCTTGCATCAAGCCCATTTCAGTTGCCAAGGTGGGCTGGTAGCCTACCGCAGAAGGCATACGGCCTAAGAGGGCGGATACTTCAGAGCCAGCTTGAGTAAAGCGGAAGATGTTGTCTACGAAGAACAGGATGTCTTTACCCTGGCCAGTTCCTTCACCGTCGCGGTAGTATTCCGCCATGGTCAGACCCGACAAGGCCACACGAGCACGCGCACCGGGGGGCTCGTTCATTTGGCCAAATACGAAGGTCGCCTTGGACTCCTTCAATTCTTCTTTGTCCACTTTGCTCAAGTCCCAACCGCCTTCCTCCATGGAATGCTTAAATGCGTCGCCGTACTTAATAATGCCGGCTTCAATCATTTCGCGCAAGAGGTCATTTCCTTCGCGGGTACGCTCACCCACTCCAGCAAATACCGACAGACCGCCGTGACCTTT
>DNWN01000136.1 GCA_003507115.1 Cryomorphaceae bacterium
TACCAACTGCGCCACATCCCGAAATGGTCGGCCAAAATTAATTCATATTCCGGCTGAGCGGAGTAGTTTTGGAGAAATGTCATGGGCCCTTCAAAGTACGGAACTCGAAATTTCTCTGGAAGGGGGAAAAACACTTGTTTTCCCTCCATTGCAGTTGTACCCGGGGGAATTGGTGCTCCTCAAAGGAAACTCAGGCAGCGGCAAGTCTACTTGGATGCATGCCCTGGCCGGCCTACTCCCCATGCGTTCGGGGCAGGTCGAGATTGTCGGCCACCCTGTCTACCGTGCTCAATCCCCTACTCCGCGTGGCTGGCGCCGCCATGCCCTGGGCCTCATGCCTCAGCGCGCCTTTTTTTGGAATAGCTTAAGCTTACATGAGAACCTGGCACTGGCCGCCTGGGCGAAGGGCATCCCCGTAGAGCCCGCACCCCTTGACCGCGTGGGCTTGGCCGGAAAAGAACGACAATCCACCCGCACCTTGAGCCTGGGTGAACAACAACGCGTGAATGTTCTGCGGGCCTTCATGGGAAATGCCCCGGTGATCTTGGCGGACGAGCCAACCGCCAGCTTGGACGACATGCATGCTCAAGAGCTGTTGACGCTTCTCCGAGAAATTCAAGGAGAGCGTGCCATGCTAGTATCTAGCCATGACGCCCGTCTCGCCCCCTTTGTAGATCGAATTATTACGTTGCCATGAAGGCCCTGCATTTTGCCTTTCGAGCCTTATGGCACCGCAAAGCGACGAGTTTCTTTGTGGCGGTGATTTGGGCCTTAGGCATGATCGGATTGGCCATGACGACCCGTTTGGAGCGCACCGCCGAAGCGCAGCTCACTCGGACCTTGGAAGGCACCGATATTCTGCTTGCCGCGAAAGGATCCCCCACCCAAGCCATCTTGGCCCATGTATTTCACCGGGATCAAGCCTCCGGGAACATTCCCATTGCCGAAGCGGAAAAATGGCTGCGCCATCCGGACTTGAGCCATGTACGGCGCTTGGCGTATGGCGACAATTACCGAGGATATCGGATTCTCGGATCAGATAGTGCCACTTGGAATGGCGTTAGCCAGCAACCCATGCAAGGACGATGGCCCGAGGTAGCCCTCGAGGTGGTGCTGCCGCGTTCCATCGCTGAACGTGAGGGATTGACTCTCGGAGACCATTTTCACGGAAGTCATGGCGCGGTGGACGACCTGGGGGATCACGACGAGCACCATTACACCGTCGTGGGCCTTGTCACACCCGATCAAGCCTTTTGGAATGAAGTGATTTGGACTTCCCTCGAAAGTGTGTGGGCCGTCCACGAAAACAGCACACCTGAGTACACGGCCGTCCTCGCCCGCATTGCGTCCCCGATGACCCGCCTCATGCTGCCCGGTCAAATTCAACGGCAAAGCCCCCTGATGGCCGTTTCTCCAGCGATGGAGGCCAACCGCATGGTCGGCTGGATGAACCAAGGGGGCGCCATTCTTCGCCTCATTTCATGGCTGCTCACAGGCATTGCGTCCTTGTCCATGTTCTTGCTCCTCCAGAGCCACATTCGCGAACGACTGGGGGAGTACGCCCTCGTCCGAGCCATGGGTGGCACCTGGGGCCAAATCGCCGCCCTTGTCCTGGGGCAAAACCTTCTGCTCGCCCTCTTGGCCTTTGCCTTGGCATACGGGACCCTCGCCGTCGCCTATGCCACCTCCTATTGGTGGCTTCCTTCCGGGTTTAGCCTGTATTCCGACCTCTGGTGGGACCTCCAACCGGACCGGCTTTGGTGGGTCCTGCATCTTTTTTTAGCACTTTTTGCAGGTTTAGGGCCCTGGGTTTGGCTACAAAAAATACCTTTGCACCGTGCGTTGGTCGATTCTTAAGCCGTTGACCCTGATCGGGGTTCTGTTCACGGCCACCGCTTTTTCCCTTTTTAGCCCGAGTAAATTGACCTGGAGAGAGCTGGCAACGGTCTCTTTCACGGAGTTTTATGATACCCAAAAAGGAATTTGGTCCCTGGAAGCCGGCTACCCGGAACAGATCTTTGCACTTCGCGGAAAGGAGATTTTCATCACAGGCTATGTCCTCCCCGTGGACAATAAGGGAGAAATTTATGCTTTGAGTGCCTACCCATTTAGCTCCTGTTTCTTTTGCGGCGGCGCCGGTCCAGAGACTGTTATGGGCTTAGAATTCGCCACCCCACCGGGAAGGCTCCCGACGGATGCGGTGAAGACCTACTCCGGAAAGCTCGTTCTGGTCCAAAAGCCCGAAAATGGCTTCTACTTTACCTTGATAAACGTTCGACCCTACACACCATGAAGATTCTACTCCCCCACGTCCTAATCATGGATCCTCGCTCCCCCCACCACGGTCAAACGGTGGATATACTTCTTGAGGATGGCGCTATTTCTGCCATAGACAGTGAATTGAAGGCCAAAGGAGCAGTCGTATTGGAGTCTGCCCGTGGACGCCTCGTGAGCCCTGGTTGGGTGGATGGTCGGGCGCGCAGTGGCGAGCCGGGTCACGAAGAGCGGGAGACCTACCTCAGTTTAGCCCGCGCTGCAAGCCTAGGAGGTTATACCCACATCGCCGTTATGCCGTCGACCTATCCTGCCCGGGATAGCCGACCGCATGTCGAAGCGCTGCAGCAGGCGACCGCCGCCATGCCCGTGGAATTCTTGCCCATAGGCGCCGTCTCAAAAGGCTTGAACGGGGAGCAAATGGCGGAGATGCTCGACATGTTGGAAGGGGGCGCCGTTGCATTCAGTGATGATACCGCATCTATCCGCCACCCCCACCTACTCCAACTGGCC
>DNWN01000089.1:0-1561 GCA_003507115.1 Cryomorphaceae bacterium
TTTGCCCGATATTCTTTACGGTCGTCTTGTAAACTCATGGATTATGCTAAATTAGAGGATATGGCGCAGCCAAACGTGTATAGAATTCAACGTGGACAGGTTTTATTGGCCCACCCCTTGCTGGAGGACCATAATTTCCAACAAAGCGTTATTCTACTCGCTGATCACGATACGCAAGGAACGGTAGGATTCGTGCTCAACGACCCCACGGAATATTTGCTTCCTGATGCCCTTGAAGGTTCTTGGCCGTCCTTGCCCTTACATGTGGGTGGCCCGGTGGACCAGGATTCGCTATTTTATGTGCACTGTCGACCAGATTTGATTCCTGGATCTCACTCCATAGATGGATTCCTGTACTGGGGAGGTGAATATGACGCCATGCGTGAGGCCCTTCAAAGTGGCCAACTCCAGGCTGGGCATATTCGCTTTTTTGCCGGCTATTCGGGGTGGTCTCCTCAACAGTTATATCAAGAAATTGATGAAGGTAGCTGGGCAGTTATTCCAGGGAACACGGTCAACTGCCTGAGCTACCAGGCGGACCTGTACCAAACACTGAAAGGGCACCTCCCTCCTGATTTTCGGCTATGGAGTAATGCTCCCAAGGAGCCCCACCTCAATTAAAATAAGGAAGTAGCCCGGAGGGCATTCTGCATACGTTCGGCCTGCGCCGACCCGTACTGGGATTTTCGGTAGTGTGCGACGACCGAAATGCCGTCGATCGCATTGGTCATCCATACCTCGTCAGCATCCAGCATAGCAAAAGGACTCAGGGCCTCTTCTTTTACGAACAATCCAAGTCCCGGAGCTAAACGCAGGACCTGTTCACGAATCACCCCGCGCAAGGCTCCAGCAGCTAAAGGCGCAGTGATCAATTGAGTCCCCTGAAGTACAAACAAATTACCTCGGCTGGTTTCGAGCATACGATTTTCCGTGGAAAGGACGATGGCATCATCCAGCCCTTGATCTAACGCAAATTGGGCGGCTAAGATGTACAAGGCGGATTGGCTTGCCTTCAGAGTACTCAGTAGTCCTGGCGCTTTTTTATGCTCTTGAAAGAGGTCTACACGTAACGTCTTTAAAGGGTGGGGATAGCCCGTATCTCCCAAGGGCGTAACGTGCACGGCGTAATCTACCGTTTGCTCGTTAGGAGCATAGCCTATGCCCCCATCCCGCCAAACAGCTAATCGCAGGCGATAGTCTCCGGTCGTATCGGGCAGGTAAGAGTGCAACTCGGCCTCCATGTCCTCCGGGCTCCAACTGGCCGGAATATCCATGCGCAAGATCCGCATGCTCGACATCAGGCGAAAATAATGGGACTCCCAAAAACAGAGTCGACCCCGATGCACTCGGATGGTTTCAAATAACCCATCTCCATACAAATGCGAACGACGCGAAAAGGCCTGCCCTTCCGCGTCGCTCATTAGGTTGCCATGGTACCAGACTTGGTTCACTTCGCAAAGAGTTCGGCCATTTTCGTACCGATGTCCGCAGGAGAGTCCACCACGTGCACCCCGCATTCGCGCAGAATCGCCTTCTTGGCTTGCGCCGTGTCTTCCGCTCC
>DNWN01000089.1:1602-13757 GCA_003507115.1 Cryomorphaceae bacterium
CCCGCGATAAATCCTACAACGGGCTTAGTTCCATGTTCTTTTATCCATTGACCCGCTTCCGCTTCCAACTGACCACCGATCTCACCAATCATCACGATGCCATGGGTGTCCGGGTCGTTCATTAACAAGGCCACTGCTTCTTTGGTCGTCGTGCCGATGATGGGGTCACCGCCAATACCGATGGCCGTAGTGATGCCCATGCCCGCTTTGCAGATTTGGTCTGCCGCCTCGTAGGTTAAGGTTCCAGACTTGGACACAATGCCAATGTTGCCCTTTTTAAAGACAAATCCAGGCATGATTCCCACTTTCGCTTCATCCGCCGTGATCACACCGGGACAGTTGGGCCCAATGAGCGTAGCCCCTTTGGCTATGGCATAGGGCTTGGCCTTGACCATGTCTGCTACGGGAATGCCTTCCGTGATACAGACGATGACTTTGATTCCCGCGTCTGCCGCTTCCATGATGGAATCTGCCGCGAATGCAGGAGGAACGAATAGAATAGACACATCGGCTCCCGTCGTGTCCACAGCATCCTTCACCGTGTTAAATACGGGTCGCTCCAAATGCGTTTGCCCCCCTTTACCTGGGGTAACTCCCCCCACCACGTTTGTGCCATAGGTGATCATTTGTTCCGCATGGAAACTTCCTTCCTTGCCAGTGAAACCTTGGACGATGACTTTAGAATCCTTGTGGACGAGTACGCTCATGGGGCGATTACTTATAGAGGTGAATTAGCTGGCGCAAAAGTAGGGTTCAAAGTGCGAAACCTGCCCAGTTTATCGACTGAATTTGATTTCTTGAATGAGGCGGTCTGCGCCCGCATATACGTCCACGACCCACATCACGTAACGGACGTCCACCATGATGTTACGACAACGTTCCGGAGTGAAATAGAAGTCACTCATGGTGCCTTCCCAGACCCGGTCAAAATTCAAGCCAATCAGTTCGCCCTTCGCGTTGAATACAGGGCTCCCCGAGTTGCCCCCTGAGGTGTGGTTTGCGGCCAAAAAGCAAACGGGCAAATCCCCTTCGGCATTCGCATAGACTCCGTAGTCTCTCGCTTCCAATTTGATGCGGAGATCTTCGGGAAGATCAAATTCGTAATCGCCCGGGACGTATTTATCCAGAATACCATCCGCGGTCGTGAAATGCTTGTACGTGACACCATCTTTTGGAGAGAATCCTCCTACACGGCCGTAGGCGAAGCGCAGTGTGGAGTTCGCATCCGATGCCATGTTCGCGTTGATCCCTTCCCCATTCTCATTGGCCGCATTCATGCGCTCGTACATCCAGGCTTTCATACCCGCGGCATACTCCATTTCGGGTTCGCGCAACTTGCCCGAATGCGCCCGGTACATACCCAACAAATCGGGCCACAACGAGAAGGCCAAGTGGTTTCGGTGCGCAGCAACCAGAGCGGCAACCTCTGCATCGGGCGACACAGCGGGCAGGCTGTTGTACAATTCTGGATTGAAGTAGCCCTGAATAAAGGCTTCCGTTTCAGCAAAGTACTCGATGGGAACGCCAAGTGCCCCGTTGTCCTCGCCAGCAGCGCGCCATGCCGCAATGAGACGCTTTGAAGCGCGGCGGTCCAATTCCGGCACGAAGTCCTTGTGGAAGTCCTGCAAGGCCGCCATCGCAGATGCGCAATCGCCTCCTTTGTCGAACGTGTTCACCAAGTCCTGAGCCAAGCGGCTCCAGGTGGCCAATTCCCAACGGGGCAGGACTTCCTGCCAATAGACCAGACCCAAACGGTCGTTTTCAAGAGCCGCATTCTGGGTAGCGAACGAAGCGACCAGATCGCCGGCGGCACCTGGGTTAAGAAGTTGCTTCGCCGACCAAGCCACCATGGCCATTTCACGCTTTCTCAGGGTGTCCAAACCATGTGATGCTTCCATGCCTTCGATTTGACCGATCCACTTCTTCCAACCGTTAGATACGGAAGCATACTTGGAGGCGTATTGGATTTTCACCGCAGGATCCACGCGCATGGCGCTATCCCAAGTGCTGAGGACCAAATCGCGCAAAGCAATGCGTACAGGTAACATGACGTCCAGTTGTTGGGCTACTTCGGAAACGGGCATGTAGCTCGTGGTGCGCCCTGGGAAGCCATAAATCATGGAGAAATCTCCCTCTTCGGTTCCCTTAAGGCTGACCACCAAGGGCTTTTTCACCTGCATGGGAACGTTTTCTGCGCTGAATTCAGCGGGGCTACCGTCAGGCGCTGTGTAAATTCGGAACATGGAGAAGTCCCCCGTGTGACGCGGGAAGACCCAGTTGTCCGTATCCGCTCCGTACTTGCCCACTGCACTGGGTGGAGCACCCACCAAGCGAACGTCCGGATAGCGGCGTGCAATCGTGAGTTCGTATGCGTTCCCCGCATAGGTCGGATCAATATGACCAATGTAGCCGTCTTTAGAGGGGTAAGTGGCCATCTTGCTCTCTA
Organism: Cryomorphaceae bacterium; assembly: GCA_003507115.1. Classification (GTDB taxonomy): domain Bacteria; phylum Bacteroidota; class Bacteroidia; order Flavobacteriales; family Schleiferiaceae; genus TMED14. The sequence continues at coordinate 4,049 of DNWN01000089.1, forward strand.
GGATCTCCGAAATGGCCTCGCGTTCACTCTTGCCTTGCGCGATCAGCGGGAAGACTTCCAAGCTCACGTTTTCCATCTTAATGATAAAATCCACATAGAGGCCGGGGTTGGGCTTTTCATCCGCGAGGGTTTCTGCCCAAAATCCATCCTTCAAGTAATTGTTTTCCAACGAGGTGTGCGATTGAATCGCATCAAATCCACAGTGGTGGTTGGTCAGTACCAAGCCTTGGCTCGAAATCACTTCCCCTGTACAGAAGCCACCAAAGTGAACCACGACATCGTTCAGACTTCCGGCGCCGCCTTCGGTGTAAATGTCGTTCCAGGACATCTTCATGCCCATGGTTTTCATTTTATCGTATTGAGCTGCAGCATCTTCCGGGAACCACATTCCCTGCCCTAACCCGTTAAAACTGAGTGCCGTCAACGCGGCGACTGTAAAAATAGAGGTGTATTTGCGCATCCCGTAAAGATATATCTTCGCGGCATGAAAGCATTCAAATTCCTTATGGCCTCCGGAGCCTTGGCGCTTCTGGTAGCCTGTCAACCAAGTGATCTCAGCATTGATATCGCTTTGGAGAACTTCACCCCTTCTGAAGAGGAAGGTTGGGCGGCCATTATGGTTCGCGACACGGCAGATTGGTATACGGCAGACTCCATCGTTTTGAAAGATGGACAAGGCACGTTGCGATTTGCTCCAGAGGGACCGACCTCTTTTTATGTGCGTATCGCTGGCATCGCCGAACCGATTGCAGGATTTGGCTACCGTGGCACCTTGACCTTGAAGGGTGACGCAGGGGTCGTGCCTTTTGAGGGCCGATTGGAGGGCACCGAGGAGATGACCTCCTTTAATACCTTCAACGATCAGCAACGCGCCTTCCAAGACTATGCGCGTTCTTTTGATTCGTATTTCCAGACCGCGAGCGCCATGGGCGATTCCACGACGCTGGACTCCTTGAGCAACCTGCTCAACGCCGAGTATGAGAAGCTTCAGCGCGAAAACAAACAATTTGCGATGGAGAACGGCGCATTGGGGGCCTATATCGCCAACCGCTACATGTATATGGAGGAGGCGCCTGTGTTGGACTCGGTTCTCATGGGCGTTCCCGAAGACGCGAAAAATTCCCACGATGTTAAGTTGCTCACCGAGCGCGTCACCGCCCTGAAGCGGGTCGCCATCGGCCAACCTGTTTTGGACTTAAACCAAAAAGACACCTTGGGCAGTGACGTCAATTTGGTCAGCCTCTTGGGCACCGGATACACCCTCGTCGATTTCTGGGCTTCTTGGTGTGGCCCATGCCGCGCTCAAAACCCCGCCTTGGTGCAAGTCTACCAGGATTTCCATGCGGCTGGGTTTGAGGTCGTAGGCGTGGCCTTTGATGACGACTACGGCAAGTGGATGGATGCCATTCACAAGGATGGCTTGACCTGGCCCCAGATGACGGATTTGCAAGGCTGGAGCAACTCAGCCTCCAAATTGTACTCGATCCGCGCTATCCCCCAAAACGTGTTAATCGGCCCAGATCAAACGATTGTGGCGCGCAACTTGGAGCCCGACGCGCTTCGCGACTTTTTGGTGGCGAATCTTACCGCTCCCACCGCGGAATAATCCCGGTAAATGAACAAAGAATGAAGGGCGGCCCGCTGGGCCGCCCTTTTTTTGTCGCATGCTTCGACGGATTTCCGGCGACGGTGCATGAGAAGCAAAAAAAAAAATCGCAGGATGTCCTGCGCTTTAAAAGGTGTTTAAAACGTGGAAAATCAGGTCAGCAATCCTCCATCGACCTGAAGTACTTGGCCTGACACGTACGAAGACAAGTCACTACCTAGAAAGACACAGGCATTGGCCACATCTTCCGGCTGCCCTCCGCGCTTCAAAGGGATGGCGTCGCGCCAAGTTTGAACCACTTTTTCGTCGAGCACGCCCGTCATCTCCGTTTCGATGAATCCGGGTGCCACCGCGTTGCAACGGATGCCTCGCGAGCCCAATTCCAAGGCCACCGACTTCGTGAAGCCAATGATGCCCGCCTTCGACGCGGCGTAATTCGCTTGGCCCGCATTGCCTTTGATTCCTACTATCGAAGAAATATTGATGATGCTTCCACTTCGCTGCTTGAGCATATAGCGTTGAGCGTGTTTGGTGGTATTGAAAACCGATTTCAAATTGGTGCTGATCACTTGGTCAAAGTCCTCTTCACTCATGCGAAGCATGAGAGTGTCCCGTGTAATGCCTGCATTGTTGACAATGATGTCAATTTGGCCAAAATGGGCCACTACATCATTGATGAGCTGTTCTGCCTGCTCCCCACTCGATGCATCCGAACGGAAACCTTTGGCTTCCCCTCCCAAGGCCGCCAGCTCCTTTTCGAGCGCCTCGCCACGCTCGACGCTGGATAGATACGTAAATGCCACTTTGGCCCCTTCTTCAATGAATCGCTGAGCGATTGCGCGTCCAATTCCCTTGGAAGCGCCTGTGACCAAGGCCACCTTGTTTTCGAGTAGTTTCATGAGGTGAAATTAGGATGTTTGGGTAAAACCTGATAAACGGATGCCGGCATAGGCACAAAAGAAACCAATGAGCCCTCCAGCCACCACATCATGAAGCCAATGCATATGCAGATGCATTCGGCTGTATCCCACACCAAAAGCTATTAAACACAGGCCGATGGAAGCCTTAAACTTAGCGGGTGCTAGCGTCGACCACGCGGCGGTCCATGCGACTGCAAATGCCGTATGACCCGAAGGAAAGCTCTTAGCAAAGGACCTGGTTAGTCCGGGTATATCTTGGACGCTTGGAAAAACTTTCCACGGTCTTGGGGCCTCGGAAAAAATCCACTTAAGTCCCTGAGGGATGAGATATGCCAAGAGTATCGTGTACAGAAATGCCCGAAGAACGGGGCGCAAGGAAGTTGTCCCGCGATAAAGCCACGCTAACGCGCCTAAGGCCAATAACGCAGGGTACCCCTCGCCAAATCGAGTCCATATTTGAACTATTTCATCTGCCCAGAGTACGCGATCATCTTGTATCCAATGCATCAGGGCATGAGAGCCATAGAGTGCATAGGCCAATCCCAACATGCCCCACAAGAAGAAAAAAGTGGTGGTATACGCCCTATTCAAAATCCCAAAGCTTTTTAGGAACCAATCGTTCGCAACAGCGTATTGATTTGGCTTTGCCAAAGCAAACGCATTTCTTGCTCTTCTTCCGGCTCTACATGATCGGTGACAAGCAGTAAGCCATCTCCAGTTAATTCATCAATCTCGATCCGAAATTCAAACGAGAATTTTTCATCACTTTCATCATAGTCCCATTTGTACTGGATAAACTGGCTTTGTTTTTTGCGCACTAAGAAAGCGACCTCTTCGGAGTCTCCCCAAATAAATGTGAATTTGTCCCCTCGTGAATTCACATCATCACAAAACCACTCGGCCAAACCACTCGGAGTCGACAAGAAATTGTAAAGCATCGGAGCAGAGCTTCGAACGGGGAATTCAAGGACTATTTTAACACGGTCAGACATGATAGGATATCTCTGGGCTTGGAAAGTTAAGTCCGCAATATAGTCCTTCCGATGAATCTGCAAAACCAAAAATGGTGCGAATTCCGCCAATTTTCCATTTTGTAGATTTTGACTCGAGTGATTGCCCAACTGGGCCACTTGTCCTATTTTTGCCGCCTCTCACGGCGAGGTAGCTCAGACGGTTAGAGCGCAGGATTCATAACCCTGAGGTCGGGGGTTCGATTCCCCCCTTCGCTACTCGGGACAACAACCCAGGCCCTCGGCCTGGGTTGTTTCATTTTAGGACGAGCCAAGCCCGTTTGGATGACTGGGAGGAAATGATAGATTCCTGGTAAAAAAACGTACTGGAACAGATTATGCTCATCTGCAGGTTACCTCCGACGACCTGGCTTGCCCCCGCGCCCCTTGGCTGAAGTATTGCCCCCACTTCGTGGCTTGCTCCCCCGGGAAGCACTTGGACTTTTTCCCGTGCGTCCCGGTTTGAATCCAGCGGGCTTGGGCGCCGCGGGTTTAGGTTTCGGTGAGGGGTTGGTCACCCCGCGCCCCTTGGCGTTCGCAGGGACTTCCCCTTCCGAACTGGAGCCTTCTACCGCCTGATACAGCACCTCGAGTTCTTCAGCACTCAAATCACGCCATTCGCCCAAAGGAAGCTTCCCCAGAGATATATGCATGATACGGGTACGCTCTAATTTGATGACATGAAGCCCTACATGCTCACACATCCGGCGGATTTGGCGATTGAGTCCTTGAATCAGAATGATCTTAAAGGTGGAAGGGCCCACTTGGGTGATTCGGCATTTTTTCGTGGTGGTCCCCAGCATGGGTACCCCCTGAGACATGGTGCGAAGCGCCTCTTCCGTCAAGGGCGCATCAACGGTCACGACGTACTCTTTTTCATGTCGGTTCCCCGCCCGCAGAATTTTGTTGACCACGTCGCCGTCGTTCGTCAGAAATATCAACCCTTGGGAATCTTTGTCGAGCCGTCCAATCGGAAATATGCGTTCGGGGTGGTGAACAAAGTGAACGATGTTGTCCGCCACGCTCGCTTCGGTCGTGCTGGTAATCCCTGTGGGTTTGTTGAGCGCGATGAAGACCAGCTTAGAGGCCTCTTTGGGTTCCAAAGCATAGCCATTGACCATAACGCGGTTTCCGGGGAAAACGAGATCGCCGATGACCGCCTTTCGCTGGTTGATTTTCACCTGGCCATTGGCAATGTATAGATCCGCTTGCCGACGACTGCAATAGCCGCTTTCTGCAATAAACTTGTTCAATCGGGTCGCGTGGTTCGACATGCCCCAAAGGTAATGGGCCGTACCTTCCGAGAATGAAGGATGCGGGAGCCATTTTTTCCGACTGTGGCCTCTACCGATATCGATTGTGGCGGACCTGGGACCCCGCGTTGCCCCGACTCTTGTGGATCCTCTACAATCCCTCGACGGCGGACGCTACGGTGGAGGACCCCACCCTTCGGCGGTGCATGGATTTTTCCCGGCAGTGGGGTTTTGGCGGCCTCACCGTGGTCAACCGTTTTGCCTTCCGCGCGACAAACCCACGTCAACTGAATTCCACCTCCGACCCTGTTGGCCCCGAGAACGCCTTCCACCTATACCATGCCCTCGATACGCACGACGAAGTCCTCTGTGCATGGGGCCTTCAAGGGGGTCCCATTCCAGCAGAAATTGGGCGTTCGGGAGCGCGCATCTTCCATTTGGGGCTATGCCGTGACGGAAGCCCAAAACACCCCTTGTATTTGGCCAAGCGCACGGCCCGAATTCCGGTGCATCCCCACGACCTGCGCAACACATGAAAAAGGAGGCTTGTCGGACTCCTCTCATGTTCATTGTCCTGACCGGATTGTCGTCGACGTGGCTCGACTTATCGTGATCTTTGCGGAAAGCTCTCTTTCCATGCCTGCTCCCCCTACCCTGGCCCACCACTCCTTCCTCCTGCGTGAGATTACCGTCATGGACGCCGCATTTGTCCAGGCGCTAACCCTAACCCCCGGGTGGTTGAAACATATAGGCGATCGTGGTACATCCACCCTGGAAGGCACCTACGCCTACATTCAGCGGGCCTACACGGATGCCTATGCCCAGCATGGATTTGGCTTATGGGCCGTGGTGGACCGCATCCACCAGATCCCCATGGGTGTCTGCGGGTTGGTCTGTCGGCCAGATGTGCCGGCGCCGGACCTCGGCTTTGCGCTCCTCCCAAAGTATGAAGGCTATGGCTGGATTCGTCAAGCGAGCGAGGTTGTTCTCGCTTATGCCCAATCGGATCTGCGACTAAAGCGGGTGGATGCCTACGCCAATGAAGACAACGTTCGCAGCCGGAAAACACTGGAACACTTGGGCTTTGAATTGAATGAATGCACCCTGCACCCAAGCTTTCAAGCCATCGTTTGCCACTATCAGAAAAACTTAGCATAAAAAATGGCCCGCGTGGCGGGCCAATTTATGGTTTTGCATGACTTAATGTTGCACCATAAATCTCACGCAAACGGTTCAGGAAAAAGATCGCTTGTTTATGAGGGGTATGTCCTTTTTAGCGCTGCACGAATCCAACACCAAACCGGTTAGAAAAAATGATTCATCAACTTGGGATGATTGACCCCTTTAATTTCATGACAATATCTCACCTTTGTTTAAACCTAAATACCCTACCCAAAAATGAAAAATTGGATTTTATTCGGGCTGCTAACCGCCTCTACCCTCTCATACGGGCAAGAAGGTCAAGGAGCTAACCTCCATGCGAGCCGGTACATCTTTAGTCCGAGTGGCTATGCCTTGGCTAAGGATTCCATCTATTTAAACTGGATTGGTCCACTGCTCGATGTACAATTTGCGCCATCGGACAATATCACCTTAGGTATAGGAACCCCTTTCTTCTTGGGCGTTTATGCCACGGGAGGATACTCCATGCAAATCAATGACCAATTATCCGCGAAGGTAGGCGGACTTTATGGGGTCCCATCCGTGGGTCAGGCGAGCTTTGGACTTCCATACGGAGTGCTCACCATGGGAAAACCAAATGCCAACTTTACCGTGGGAGTGGGGTATGGATTCACCACGGGCGATTGGGGTGGAGACCTGAACGGCTTGGCTCTGAACATGGCTGGTTACAAAGATTTTGGAGGAAAAACCGGTTTACTCTTTGAAGGCTGGTATTTGCCTGAAATTGAAACCTACATCGTGGCTCCCGCCTTCCGCATTTACACGAAGCGCGACCGGCGCTACTGGAATATTGGTTTCCTTGCCGCTCGCTATTCCTATGACGAGACCGAGTATCCCATTTTGGGATATGATACCGATTGGGATGGCATCCTAGATGTGACCGAACGGCCTGCGGGGACAGATTTCTACACGATTTATGATTACAACAATCCATTTTTGACTCGTATTTGGGAAACCTTCCGCTTTCCCATCTTCTCCTACGCGATGTATTTCTAAGGGAGTCATTCAACACGCTTCAGCGCCGTGCTCCGACTTTTCTGGGCACGGCGTTTTTATTTGGCGCTACGCAGGGCCACCAGCGCAGAGCTCATGGCGCGCACCAAATCGCCGTCCAAAGGCAGATTGGGATCTGAGTAGGTCGCCAAACGCTGCCCAGGAATGTCCGTCTTGAGTGTATGGGTCATATACGGACAGGTGTACACGTGCGAATTGGGCTCCTTCTTGGCTCCCCAGGCCGTCATGGCTGCAGACGGCTGCACTTGGATGTCTTTTTCTCCATAAAAAATATAGATCGGCCATTTTCCGGAAAGCCGCGCTAGATTTTCCATAGGCTCATCTTGAAACCAGTCCATGAGGTAGGGCTGTATGGAGGGGCGAAACAGCGCCAGTAAGGCGGGTGGTGAAGGCCGACCCAGCAAATACCCTGCTCGCAGACTGTCCAAACTCGTCTTGGCAAATTGACCGTACTCGGAATCTGGCGCCATTTGACGGCTTATTTGCTGCCAAAGAATGTCCGCGGCATTTTCTCCAGGAGGCGCCAATAAAATGAGCCCTTTCAACCCTTTTGGACGGTTCTTAGCCACCCATGCCAGAGCAATCTGACCGCCTTCACTGTGGCCCACCAAGAGGAGCGATTCATAGCCAGCGAGTTGCCCAAGGGCCCACCAGGCCTGGTAATCTTGAACGTTGTCCGAAAAGAGCATACTCCCCTCTCCCCCTGTGAGTGTACTCTCCCCCACACCCCGTTTGTCCACTTGCATGGTAGAAATGCCCTGCGCTTGAAGGAGCTCAGCAAGCTGATCGTACATGTTCGTTTGCAGCGTAGGGCCCGGTCCATTTCCGTGTCGGTCGGTGGGACCAGATCCTGGGAGAATAATGGCCAGAGTTCGGGCTGATTTTCGACCCTCTTTCACATGGCTCAAAGTTCCCCTCAATACATCTTCCCCGGACTGAATAAATACTTCTTCCGATTTTACTTTTTGTCCCCAAGCGGTGGCGGAGACGAAAGCAAGCGCCCCTGCTAGGGCCCATACGCGGATTTCTTTCATCCTAAAAAGGTAGGGGCTTTGGGTGACTTACAGCACAGTTCTATGCCACGTGGTAAGATATCTTCGACACTATATAGGTGGAAATCTCTCCAAGGATTGCATAATACGTTGAACCCCCGCGATGCACACCGTGGGGGTTCTTTTTTTGAGGGAGAATTCCCGGGTTTAGCCCTGCGCCAGCTTGGAGCCAAAGACCTTTTTAAGCAAATCGCTCGTTCGCGCGATGGGATCTTGGCGAATCTTCGCTTCCTGTAACGCAATTTCTTGGTACATCGCCGTCGTGGCGCGCTGATTCACATAGGTCGGTAAATCCGTTTCAATATCGTGGCTCAGGCCTAGCAAGACTTTGTTGGCATTCAATGCTTGCACCAAGGGAGTCCAATAGCGTGCGACATCCACACTTTGAAGGGCTCGGTCGATAATCGGGGCAAAAGCCTGCTGCACCGCAGGCTCCGTTTCATTCTTGAGGTAGGCCGTCGCCGCCCCGTCGCCACCTTGTAGGATGCCCACGGCATCTTGCACGGTCATGTGCAAAATAGCCTCTTTGAAGATGGGCGCCGCTTCCTTCACCGCCGTTTCGGCGCCTTGATTCATGGCCTCAATGAGTCCGTCTAGTTTGGGTCCCACAGTGGCGCTGAGCACAGGGTTTTTACGGACTTTCGCCTCGAGCGCCTGGATTTCAGGGGGCAGCGGAATGCGGTAAACAAGGCTTTGGGCAAATCCACCTACCCTGGACAACTGGGCCACACCGGTGGCGACTCCGGCGTCCAAGGCCTCCTTGAGTCCTTGCCCGATTTCTTGACGAGAAGGCCCTTCGATGGCGCCCCGAATGGTGGGCATGAGTCCATTAACGATGTTTCCTGGGGCGATGGCTCTCAAATTCGACTGAGCACAGGCCACTTGGCTGAGTGCGACAAATGAAAGGACAAAAAGATGTGTGGGCATGAGTTCCATTTTAAGTCGTACAAGCAAAGGGAATGCCGAATTCACAAATCCTCGACGTAGGCCTTGAAATTATTCAGAATCATCTGCCAGCCTGCTTGCTGCATATCCACGGGATTTTGGTCTTCGATGGTGACCTGCGGCCGCATCCTTACGCAAACAGAGGCTTGTCCTTCATCATGGCGACCACAGCGTCTCCAACAGCTTTGATTTTGCTCGGATTTTCCACGTTCATCAATACCTCGTCGATAAATCCAGCAATGCCATCCATATCGGATTCCACACAGCCGCGGGTGGTAATGGCAGGCGTTCCAAGACGGATACCGCTCGTCACAAAGGGAGATTTGTCGTCAAACGGCACCATATTCTTGTTGGCCGTGATGTGGGCTTGCACAAGCGCCCCTTCCGCCACCTTACCCGTTACACCTTTGTTTCGAAGGTCAATGAGCATAAGGTGGTTATCCGTTCCTCCGGAAATGATTTCATAGCCCCGCCCCACTAACGAAGCGGCCAACGCTTGAGCGTTTTTCTGAACTTGAACGATGTAGTTGAAGTATTCATCCTGCAGTGCTTCGCCATAGGCTACTGCTTTGCCCGCAATGACATGCTCCAAAGGACCGCCTTGAATACCAGGGAAAACGGCCATATCCAATAGGTTGGACATCATGCGCATTTCTCCTTTGGGCGTAGTGAGCCCCCAAGGGTTCTCGAAGTCCTGGCCCATCATGATCATACCGCCACGTGGACC
>DNWN01000129.1:0-6470 GCA_003507115.1 Cryomorphaceae bacterium
GACTATGCGAAAGCGGGCTATTATTTACTCCCAACAGGCCAAAAAGATCGGACCGTCACCTTTATGAGTGTCGTCTATACGGTTTGGATGATTCTGGCGTCAATCATGCCCGCATTTGGCGTAACAGGAGCTTTAGTGCTCAGTCTGCCTGCCGCGATCCTTGTTTTGATCTTGGGTATGGACGTGCTTCTTCACGCTTGGAGACACCACCAATCCCCGAGCGACGGGACAGCGCGCAAGTTGATGTTTGCAACTATTCGCTACCTGCCCTTGTTACAAATAACCTACGTAGTTGATCACTTTTTAGCTTAAACAACCCCATGGAAAACAAAACGGCAAAACCTCTTCTCTGGATCGGTATGGCGAGCATCGGTATGGCCTTTGCAGGTCTGACCTCAGGATATGTGGTAGCCAAGGGAACATTGGAAGCCAACAATATTTGGCAAAACATTGAACTCCCCGGAGCTTTTTATATCTCCACGGCCGCGATTATTCTTTCGTCCATCCTTCTTGTGCGCGGGCAGCGAGCTTTTTCGAAAGGAGCCCCCCAAAGCGCCCTCAGGCATCTCCAAGGAACCGGCCTTTTGGGACTCGTGTTCTTGGGCTTTCAGTTGGCTGGATGGCAACAGTTAATGGATGCAAATGTCTGGTTTACAGGTCCTAAATCCACCCCTGCGGGAAGCTGGCTCTATGTCATTACTTGGTTCCATTGGATGCACGTTGTGGCGGGCGTGATCGTCTTGAGTATTACCACATGGAAGGCCCATCAGGGGCGTTACACCGTGGAATCCCACCTGGGTTATGATGTGGCGAGTCAATTCTGGCATTTCTTAGGAATCTTGTGGATTTATTTACTCCTCTTTTTGGCGTTTCTGCGCTAATTTTGCAACACTTTTAACTAGACGACGTATACCGAATGGCAACGACAGTAAATACCAGTGTTTGGTCCGCCGGCGGCAACAAGCCGATGAACTCCGAATACGGAAAAATGATGATGTGGTTCTTCCTCATCTCCGACGCCTTGACCTTTTCCGGATTTTTAACCGCCTATGGCTTTATGCGATTCCGCTATGAGTCTGCTTGGCCCATCGCCGAAGATGTGTTTACGCACTTCCCGGGCTTGGAAGGGGATCAACCTCTGCTCTATGTGGCCTTTATGACGTTCATTCTGATTATGTCTTCCGTTACCATGGTCTTGGCCGTGAATGCGGGGCACCATTTGAAGAAAACGGCTACGGCCTGGTGGATGGTTGCTACCATTATTGGCGGCGCCATTTTCGTCGGATCCCAAGCGTGGGAGTGGTACCACTTCATCATGGGCGACAAAGGGGGAATTGAATTAGCCAATACCGAAGTCTGGAAAGTGGCCAATGACGAGGGTGAGGTCATATCTCTATCCCAGTTGGTCCATGGAATGGAACATGGCCATGCGGCCAATCATGAAGAAACCTTCACGACGGATGAGGTTGTTGCAGCATTCCAAGCCAACGAGCACGTGGTTCTGCAGAGCCCGGGTAAAGGCCACCCCGCCATGAGCCGCGCCGAGTCTTTGGCCGCGCTTCAAGGCGCAGAGGTTATTCAAGGGGCCAACATGCACCACAACGAATATGGCGCGCAGCAATTTGCCAACTTCTTCTTCTTTATCACGGGGTTTCACGGCTTCCACGTGTTCTCCGGAGTCATGTTAAACGTGATGCTGTTCTGGAACGTACTGCTCGGAACGTATGAGCGCCGAAAGTCCTACCTCATGGTGGAAAAAGTGGGACTGTATTGGCACTTCGTTGACTTGGTTTGGGTCTTTGTATTCACCTTCTTTTATCTCGTATAATTCTAGCATCATGGCAGATCACGCATCCCCCTCAGGAACTGGTTGGATTTGGAAAATCTTCTGGATTCTTCTCGCGATTACGACGGTTGAAGTAGTCCTCGGTATCATTAAACCAGAAATCCTCCTGACCTCCCTGGCAGGAACGAGTATCCTGAACATCATCTTTATCGGTTTGACGTTGGTCAAGGCGGCGTACATCGTTCAATACTTCATGCACTTGAAGTATGAATTGGGAAGCCTCCAAAAAGCCATCTACCTGCCTGTACTTATCCTCATCCCATACTTGACCTTTATCCTTTTGTTTGAGGGCCAAGCGATCTACGAATTCTGATGGCTTCCACGACCAGTAAGCGGCTTCTACTAGGTGTGCTGCTGGTCTTGCCGGTAGCCATGTACCTGGGTTCTTTGATTATTTCGGGGGCGGTTAATTTCCGGACCCTCGAGGATCTGGGTGATCCGCTCGCCGATTGGTCCGACAGCACCGCATTTGTCCGGTCGGATGGCGCGGCCTGGGCCCCGGATTCATCCCGTGGTAAGATTGCGGTAGTCAGCTTCTTCTTCACGTCGTGTCCGACCATATGCCCAGCGATGAATTTCCATCTCAAGGAGGCCCACGATCGCCTGTATGGGTTTAAAGATTTGGTCTTTATTAGCATTACGGTGGATCCCCAAACGGATGTGCCCGTCATTTTAGAGTCCTATAAAGAGCGGCTGGGGGTGAATCAATCAAATAAATGGGACTTTATCACCGGAAATCGCCAAACGATTTACGACTTAGCGAACGCGTATTATCTCGTGGCCATGCAGGACAGTTCGGCGGAAGGGGGCTATACCCATTCTCAGTCGGCGGTCATCTTGGATTGGGACGGTCATTTGCGCACACGCATCACAGATGAGGGGAACATTTTGGGGGCCTACGATGTTTCAGAAGCCTACCTCGTGGATCAATTGGTGGACGACGTCCGGGTCCTCGTGAAAGAACACCGCAAACTCAAAATGGGCACATTATGAAGCCAACGGGGAACCCACATCCAAATGATCGTATCGCCATCCCGACCATTGTCGCTCTGTCGATCGCGGTGCCCATTGCGGTGGCCTGCCTCTTCTTGCTCCCTGAGTCTTGGAAGCTCCAATGGGGCTCCGCCAACGTTCGAAGTTTGCCCTTCTTCCATGCGGTCCTGAACGGATCGACCGCCGTATTGCTCGCGGTGGCCTACGGCATGATTAAAACAAAAAACGTGGCCCTGCACCGCTTGGCGAACGTCATGGCTTTCACCTTGTCCGCCGTGTTTTTAGTTTCCTATGTCATCTCCCATTTGTCCAATCCCGACGCCCATTTTGGGGGGGAGGGCTGGATACGCCCGGTATACTTCTTCATCTTGATTAGTCACATCCTGTTGAGCGTTCCAGTATTACCCTTGGCCATGTTATCGATTTACCGCGCCTGGAACAACCAAATCGCGGCGCACAAAGCGCTAGTCAAATGGACTTTCCCTATTTGGATGTACGTGGCGATTACAGGCGTCTTGGTGTATGTGTTTATGGCGCCTTATTATCCCGTTGCCTGATGAAAATGCAGTGGATATGGACCCTCGCCGCGGTCGTCCTTTCATGGGGCGTGTCCGCGCAGTGTGCCATGTGCAAGGCTGCGGCCCAAACAGATTTGGAAGGCGGAGCAGGCGTGGCAGATGGGCTTAATTCGGGCATCCTCTACCTCATGCTTTTTCCCTACCTCTTGATGGGAGGCGTGGCCTGGATGTGGTACCGCCACCACAAGCAAAATTCGCCGAACTGAGCACTTTAGCACGGTATTTGCGAACTTGCCTTGCCGAATCTCGGTATGCACCAAACCCCTATACTGTGAAAACGCGCACTTTCTTACTGGCCTTTATTTCGGCGTTCGCTATGCGGGCCCAAGTGCTTCCCACTTCGTGGAATCTCAACGAATGTGTGGAAAAGGCGATCGCCTACAATTATACCGTGCGACAATCCGCCAATAACGTGAAGGGGGCCGTGAGTGATGCGGCACCTGCCTTTGGGGCCATGCTTCCCCAGGTGTCTGGAAGTGCGGGCAATGCCTGGAACACGGGTTTGACGATTGACCCCGTGACCAACGAGGTACGCTTTAACAACCTGTCAACCGCCAACGGGGGGCTGGGGTTTGGGATGACTTTGTTTGATGGCTTTGCGTCATTCAATGCGTGGCGCCAGGCGAAAGTGAATATTCTCGCCGCCCAATACCAATACGAAGCGGCGGTCAATACGGTTGCCTTGAATGCGGCATCGCAATATTTGGCTGTTTTGTTGGCCCAAGAAGCCGAAAAAGTGGCCGCAGAGCAAGTCAAAATTGCCCAAGGGATGCAACGTCGTGCCCAGCAGCTTGTCTCGGCCGGAGCCTCGCCTGCCAATGAACTGCTCCAAGTGGAAGCGCAGCTGGCACGCGACGAACAGCGCTTGCTTACCGCCCAAAACCAAACCACCTTGTCTTATCTGGCCTTGGCACAAGCTATGGGGGTTCCCCTGGGGAGTTTCACCATTGCCGAGATGAAAGACAGCGAGTTCAATGGTAAGCCTACGGTTATTAGCCTTCGCCCTGAAGCGATTTACGCGGCATCCGTCGAAGATCAGCCGGGCATTAAGGCCGCCTCCGCGCGTGTAGAGAGTGCAGCTTTGGGTATCAAAGTAGCCCAAGCCCGCCGCCTCCCGCGTTTGTCTGTCAATGGGCAACTCGGAACAAGCTATTCAGATTTGGCCCGAAAAGTCACGGGCAGCAGTTCGGTGATTGTCCCGGTGGGCTACTGGGACAATGGGGGTACCCAAGTACCCGTGTATACCGAGTATTCCCTCCCCATTACGGAGTCCATGCCTTTTAGCGATCAGATCTATGAAAACCAGCGCCGCTATGTTGGTTTGAATGTGAGCATTCCCATTTTTAGTGGCTTCCAAGTCCAAAACGGAATCACCCGTAGCCGGCTGAATGCGCTGAATGCCGAGCTCCAGTACGAACAGGAGCGGGACAACTTTGAGCAATCTGTGCAGCGCGCCCATGCGGATGCCAGTGCGGCTTGGTCGCAATATGAAGCGGCAAAAAAATCGCTGGCGGCCTCTCAAAAAGCCATGGATGACGCCCAAGTCCGCCGGACGGAGGGCATGATGACCATTTACGACTTCAATGCTGTCCAAAATACCTACTTGGCCGCAGTAAGCGATGTCCTGCGTGCCAAATACGATGCGCAGTTCAAGGCCTACATTCTCAAATTTTACCTCCAAAACCCCTTAAAAGGAACCCCCAATGAATAAACGTTTATGGATTTTAGTAACGGCGGTCGTGCTTTTGGGCACGGTGGGTGTCGTGGGTAAAAAGCAAGGATGGTGGGGCTCCACGGGCGATCAGTTGGAGGTGGAAACCGTAAAATTACAGGTGCAGACCATTGTGGAGACCGTGAATGCGGCGGGTAAAATTCAACCAGCCGTGGAAGTAAAAATCTCTCCGGAAGTGAGTGGCGAAATTATCGCCCTCCCCGTAGTAGAGGGTCAAGCGGTCAAAAGGGGCCAGCTCCTTGCCAAGATCAATCCGGACATCTACCAATCGATGCTAGGCCGGGCTGAAGCCGCACTGAACATGGCGCGTTCGGGCAAAGCCCAAGCCCAAGCGCAGTTCTTGGAGGCGACGCAGTCCTACAAGCGCAGTCAAACGTTGAAGTTGCAAAACGTCATCTCCCAAGCAGAATGGGATGCCGCCGAGCGCATGTATGCTGTGGCTGAGTTGGCGGTAGAATCGGCGGAATTCCAACTTCAGTCGGCCTTTAACTCAGTCAAGGAGGCGAAGGACAACCTCAAGCGCACCGTCATCACGGCACCGATGGATGGCATCGTAACGGGTCTCAATGTGGAAGTGGGCGAACGCGTGGTCGGAACGGCCCAAATGGCGGGGACCGAAATGATGCGCGTCTCGCAACTTGAAACGATGGAAGTGCTCGTCGATGTAAACGAAAATGATATTGTTCGGGTGCACATGGGCGATACGGCCATCGTACGCGTGGATGCCTTTTTGGGTCATGAATTTAAAGCCGTCGTCACCGAAATCAGTAATGCCGCAAAAGGGCAGCAGCTCTCCGTAAACCAAGTGACCAATTTTGAAGTGGAGCTCCGGATCTTAGCGGAGAGCTATGAAGATTTAGTCGAGACCCAGGGGGTTCAGCCCTTGCGATCAGGCATGACGGCAACGGTGGATATTCGCACCCAGAAGTCCCCTAACGCCCTTTGCGTTCCGGTCGAAGCGGTTACCACCCGGATGGACAGCGTATCGGGCAAAATGCAGGAGGTGCTCTTTGTCTACCAAGAGGGTATGGCCGTGCAATACCGGGCAGTGACGGGGATTCAAGATGAGCAATACATCGTCCTCAAAAACTTTGATTCGTTTGAATCCGCGGAGATTATCCGCGGTCCATTTGACGCGGTTTCCCGTAAATTAGAAGATGGCGACCAGGTGACCATCAAGGAGCCCGTGAAGAAGTAACTTTGGGGGGATGCACCCACGAATTCTTTTATTGGAAACCGCCTCGCGCCGCTGTGATGTAGCGTACGTGGAAGGAGACCGCTGCGTCGCCGAAAAAGGATCGCTGAATCCTCAGGGTTTTCA
>DNWN01000129.1:6477-11755 GCA_003507115.1 Cryomorphaceae bacterium
GGTGGCGGACCTCGATGCGGTAGCGCTTTCCGCGGGCCCAGGGTCTTACACCGGATTGCGCATTGGCGCATCGGCAGCCAAAGGCTTGGTCGCGCCGCATGGCCTGCCGCTCATTGCCTATTCCTCCCTAGAAGCCCTGGCAGTGGGTGCGAGGGAAACCCTCGGCAATTCTACGGAGCCCTATGGAATTTGGGCCGCGATGGATGCCCGGCGGATGGAAGTATATTCGGCCTTGTTTGCAGCCACCGGAGAACGTTGGACCGCAGACGCCCCCCAACTCTTGGAGGAGGCTCCTATACTGGAAGGATTCCCCGAGGGACTGCCCATCTACGGGGTAGGCGACGGAGTAGAGAAGGCCCAGGTGGGCTGGCCAGCCTTGCGCCGGCTCCCCCTAGACTATGCCCAGGCACGCCATGGGGCCCCCTTGGCTTTACGCGCTTGGGAGCAAAAAGATTTTGTCGATGCGGCGGCTTTTACGCCCTACTACCTGAAGGCCTTTCGGGCGGGCGTGCCAAGGCTCGGACTTCCGAAGCTCTAAAGCACGTGGCATCGTGGTCATTGACCACACCACAGGCTTGTAAGTGGGCATATACCACGGTCGAGCCGACAAAAGAAAATCCGCGTTTTTTTAGATCCGCCGAGATGCGGTCACTGAGTTCCGACGTAGCGGGGACCTTGGCGCCTGGGGGACGCTCCTGGACTTCCCCGTGGGTCCATTGCCAGAAATAGTGGGCGAGACCCATGCCTTCTGCGTGCATACGCAGGGTAGCTTGGGCGTTGCGAATGGCACCGCGAATTTTGGCGCGGTTTCGAATAATGCGCGGATCCCCGGCCAAACGCTCCACATCTTCTTCCGTCATTGCAGCCATCTGTGCTACATCAAATCCGGCAAAAACCTCCGCAAAGGCGTCTCGCTTGCGCCATACCATCAGCCAATTGAGTCCCGCTTGGAAGGTTTCCAAAATGAGAAACTCAAACATGCGGGCATCGTCATAGACGGGACGCCCCCAGTATTCGTCATGGTAGGCTTCGTAGTCGGGGGCCGTTTGGCACCAGGCACATTTAGAGGGATTGGAGGTAGGCATGCAAGGACGATTCAGTTTCGAAGGCCAAGGTACAGGCCGATTCGTGGCATACTTGTCCAAAGGGAGGTACCTCCGCTTCCGCGGGCCCCCAAAGCCACCAATGGGCTGGAATGCGCACAGGGTGGGAATAGCTGGCGGGCAAGAGGAGATGTTCTGTACCGGGCGCAAGGCTGGGTACGAGACTCCACCATGACATGGATTGGGCGGGGCTGGCCGCTACATGGGCTGCGCGCGCCACCAAATCCTTGGCTCGCTCGAGCATGCCGGGGTTCGTGCGCAGGTGCCCAACATAGATCAATGCCCGAGCAAGCTGCGCTTGGGCACTTGGCAAGACGTCATCTTCCCAGTCGTACTGGGCCAGAAAAGCGGGTTCCGGTTGGGTTTTGGCCGCATAGAGGTAGGCATGTCCATCCCAGTGGTGCTCATCTGCATAGGCGAGGAGGGCTTCGCTACGTGTGATCCATCGGGGATCGAGGCTAAGCTGTGCCGCGGCCATGCACAGGGCGAGGCTGCCGGCCAAATCATCCAAAAATGCCCAGCCCTGCGCCGGCTTCCCCGAATAGGATACATGGGCACATCGCCCTTCCACGGGTCCAAACTGGGCCATGTGGGCTTCGGCGGCCCCGAGCGCGCTTTCCTTCCAGGCGGGGATGTGCAAGGCGCCTTCTAGGAGCCCGACGCCAATCCATGCGTTCCATGCGTGGACGGATTTGTCATCTCGGAAGGGGAGGGGGCGGGCCAGTGCTGCGGGCCGCAGCGCGTCCAGCAGCGACGTCCATGCCTCGGAAGGGCGACCCTCCAAGGGGTGCCAATGAAGCACGTGGCTGCCCTCCCACGTAGGGCCCTGTGTCCGCAAAAGGTTCAGGGCCTCCGCCGACCGAGGGGAACCCAGGGCGGCCTCCAGTTCAGCTTCCGTCCAGACGTAACTGGCACCCTCTTTTCCGTCGGTATCGGCATCCAGGGCCGCACAAAATAGCCCATCGGAGCGCTGCATTTCACGCAAGAGCCAGTTGGCCGTGGCCTCAAAAGCCCTTCGATCGGTGGCATCGCTGGACATGGAAAAAATCTGAGCTGCCCAGCGAAGCCAAAGCCCGTTGTCATAGGCCATCTTTTCAAAATGGGGCACATGCCAGGCCGCATCTGTGCTGTAGCGGAACAGTCCCCCGCGCAGCGTATCGTAGGAGCCCGAGTGGAAGATGGCCCGGAGTGTTTTCACACTGTGCGCTTGCGCAGCGGCATAGGGTGTTTTAGGGGGCAGTCGGTGGAGGGAAGACCACAAGGCGGGCAGGGGGAATTTGGGAGCGCCTCGAAGCCCGCCGTGGTCTGGGTCCCAAGCGGGAGCGTCCTCGGTCCAAGGCCAAGCCTCCGGAGCCCAGGCCGTCAGGCCATCTGCGCTAGCAGGCAAGGCCGCACCTTCGAGCGCATCCACCAATTTTTGGGCATAGGGGCCGGGCACGTCGGCATGGTGATCGCGGATCTCGACCAACTTGGCCAAGGCAGAAAGCCACCGGTCTTTGGGGAGGTAGGTACTGGCCCAAATCGGCCGCCCATCCGGCAAGCAGACGACATTCAACGGCCAGCCCCCCTGCCCGGACAGGGCGAGGGCAGCAGCCATGTAGGCTTGGTCGACATCCGGGCGCTCTTCGCGGTCTACCTTGATGTTCCGAAAGTGCGCGTTCATGTAGGCGGCACACTCGGCATCCTCAAATATTTCTCGCTCCATCACGTGGCACCAGTGGCATGCAGAGTACCCAATGCTGACGAGTAACCACTGCCCTTCGGCGGCGGCCGCCTCCAGCGATTCGGCGCTCCAAGGCCACCACTGCACCGGGTTGTGCGCGTGTTGCTGGAGGTAGGCGCTATCGCTTTGGGCAAGACCGTTCATAGCACAAGGATACGCCGCCTCCCGGGGATGGAAAAATACCCGGGAAGGAACGAAGGATTACCCCGAACGTGGACGTCCCCCGGGCATATCATGAGAATTTGGAACGCGCGCTGTGCCTCAGGGAAACGGCACCTTATCCTTGAGCAAAATGCCGATAGAACAAGGGGATCGTTTCGATGCCCTTCAAGTAGTTGACGACTCCGTAATGTTCGTTGGGCGAGTGGATGGCATCACTGTCGAGACCAAAGCCCATGAGGATGCTTTTGACGCCTAGCTCTTGCTCAAATAAGGCGACAATGGGGATGGAACCTCCGCTGCGCACGGGAACGGCCTTTTGGCCAAAGGAATCGCTCAGGGCCGCGACGGCAGCTTGGTAGCCCGGATGGTCCGTGGGGCAAACATAGGGTTGTCCTCCGTGGTGAGGGGTAACCTTGATTCGCACGCCCGCCGGAGCGATCTGAATGAAGTAGTCCGTAAACAATTGGGTGATTTCGTCTGGATCTTGGTGAGGTACGAGGCGCATGGAAATCTTGGCGTAGGCCTTAGAGGCGATCACGGTTTTGGCACCGGCACCCGTGTAGCCGCCCCAAATGCCATTGACATCCAACGTCGGACGAATGCTGTTCCGCTCCATGGTGCTGAAGCCAGCTTCTCCGGCTACATCCACCAGGTCCAAGGCCTTCTTGTAGTCCTCGAGTGAAAAGGGGGCTTGGGCGAGTTCTGCGCGCTCCGATTCTGTTAGTGCCTCCACTTTGTCGTAGAAGCCGGGAATGGTAATGCGCTTCTGGTCGTCGTGCAACCGCGCAATCATTTCGTTCAAGGCGTTGATGGGATTGGCGACGGCTCCGCCATAGAGTCCAGAGTGGAGGTCGCGGTTGGGTCCCGTGACTTCCACTTCCACATAGGCGAGGCCACGCAGGCCGGTAGTCAGGGAGGGTACCCCGGGGGCCACCATGCCCGTGTCCGAGATTAAAACAACGTCGCAGGCCAAGCGCGCGTGGTTGCGTTGAACGTACCAAGCCAAGTTGGCGGAACCCACTTCCTCCTCGCCTTCAATCATGAATTTGATGTTGCAGGGCACATTGCCCGTAGCGACCATGGCCTCGAAGGCCTTGACATGCATAAAGAACTGGCCTTTGTCGTCACAGGCGCCCCGCGCAAAAATGGCGCCTTGAGGATGAATGTCGGTCGGGCGGATTTCCGGTTCAAAGGGGGGACTGCTCCACAGTTCCACCGGGTCGGCGGGCTGCACATCGTAATGCCCATAAACGAGCACCGTAGGACGCTTCGGATCAATCATGTATTCCCCGTAGACCACCGGGAATCCGGGGGTCTCACATACTTCTACCTGTTGAGCGCCCGCCTCGCGCAGAAAGCGCGCGGTGGCCTCTGCCGTGGCCAAAACACTGGGAGCAAAGGCGGGATCCGCACTGACGCTGGGTAGGCGGAGAAGTTCAAATAACTCATCCAGAAAGCGTTGACGATGTTGAGCGATGTAGTTTTCCATGGGCCCAAGATAGGAAGCATCCCAAGGATGCACTACCTTGTGTGAACCTATGCGCGCAGGAATCTTTGGCCGGTATTTTTTGACGGTGGTCGTTGTTTTAGTGGCCACGACCTCGTCCATTTTGGCGCAAAACATCACGGTGAATTCGACTTCTCCCCGCAACCAACCTATGTGGCTGGTCCAGAACGTCATGGTCGGGCCCAATATGACGGTCTTTAGCCCCATTGGCCCTTTGGGAACCCCGATTAGCCAGCCTTCTTCCGTTCAAATCGGAAAATTCAACATCAACAACCCCAACTTCGGACTGGATAGCGGCATTGTCATGGTGTCCACGGACGCCTATGATGTGGTGCCGGGTCAATCCGGAAGCTATACCTCTTACCCTACTCAGACACCTTCGGCCAATCTGACGACCGTATTGAACGCCATTGGGTCG
The DNA here is from genome assembly GCA_003507115.1 of Cryomorphaceae bacterium. Taxonomy (GTDB): domain Bacteria; phylum Bacteroidota; class Bacteroidia; order Flavobacteriales; family Schleiferiaceae; genus TMED14. Next base: position 11,391 of record DNWN01000129.1, read on the forward strand.
AGCAGTTCCTCCCAGTATGACCGCGCGAGCATCCAATTCAGCTTTGTGGCCCCGGGCGATTCGGTGAAGTTTGATTACATCTTTGCCTCGAAAGAATACACCTCTTACACGTGCTCGTCTTTCAATGACGTATTTGGCTTCTTTCTCATAGGCCAAGGCATCAATGGACAGCCCTTGTGGAATGCAAACGGCACCCCCAACATCGATACCGTCAACTTGGCGGTAATTCCTGGAACTACGACGCCTGTGGCGGTGAACACCATCAACCAGGGCTATCCCTCAGGCAGCTGGCCCGCGACCAACTGCTCCAGCGCCAACCCCAATTATGTGACGAATGCAGTGTATTACAATGCGAATACAGGGGG
>DNWN01000105.1:0-3887 GCA_003507115.1 Cryomorphaceae bacterium
GAGGTCAAATCCTTGGCCCGAAATGTAGGCCGCGAGCTCGGAGGCGACTTGCATGGAATCCGTGGGGACCCCATCCAAACGCACCGCATCATCTGCGCCTATGGCTAATGCTTTCCGCAATGTGGGTTCCACCGTCGCATCGCCGTAGGTGATTACGGTGACGGAACCGCCATGTTTTTCCTTGAGTTGCAAGGCCTTGGTGAGGCCAAATTCATCGTATGGGTTGATGACGAATTGCACGCCATTCGGGTCTAGCGCAGTGCCTCCGGCGGTGAACTGAATCTTCGCAGTGGTGTCGGGCACGTGGCTGATACAAACCAAAATCTTCATGTTGAGCCTTTTTGCTTCCCCATTTAACGCAGGAAGTGCCACAAAAATAGGGCTGAAGTCCTTATTTTTGCGGCCCTAATCATTTAGAACCGATGCGTCAGATTCAATTCCGTGAAGCTGTGGCCGAAGCCATGAGCGAAGAAATGCGCCGCGACCCCAACGTCATCCTGATGGGTGAAGAGGTAGCAGAGTACAATGGAGCCTACAAAGCGTCCAAAGGCATGCTGGATGAATTTGGCTCCAAGCGGGTTCTCGACACCCCGATTGCTGAGCTAGGCTTTGCCGGGATTGCCGTCGGTGCTGCCATGAATGGTTTGCGCCCGATCGTCGAGTTTATGACGTTCAACTTTTCGATGGTGGCCATCGACCAAATCATCAACAATGCCGCCAAGATGCGTCAGATGAGCGGGGGCCAATTCAATATTCCCATTGTTTTCCGCGGACCAACTGCTTCGGCGGGTCAGCTTGCCGCGACGCATAGCCAGGCCTTCGAGAGCTGGTATGCCAACTGCCCCGGCTTAAAGGTCGTGGTTCCGTCCAATCCCTACGATTTAAAGGGCTTGCTCAAAGCCGCCATCCGCGACGACGATCCTGTCATCGTGATGGAGTCAGAGCAGATGTACGGCGACAAAGGGGAAGTCCCCGAGGAAGAGTACACCATCCCCATTGGCGTGGCGGACATCAAACGTGCGGGAACGGACGTAACGGTGGTCTCCTTCGGCAAAATCATTAAGGTGGCTTTGCAAGCAGCCGAGGAATTGGCCGAGGAAGGCATCTCTTTGGAGGTGATTGACTTGCGTACGGTTCGCCCCATTGACTATGATACCGTGATTGAATCCGTGAAAAAGACCAACCGCTTGGTCTGCTTGGAAGAGGCTTGGCCCTTGGGCAGCATCGCCACGGAAATCACCTACATGGTGCAAAAGCGCGCTTTTGATTACTTGGATGCCCCCGTGATCCGATTGACTACGGCTGATACCCCGGCCGCTTATGCCCCCACCTTGATGGAGGCATTTCTCCCCAATAAAGCGCAATTAATCCAAGCCGTGAAGCAAGTGTTATACCGTAACTAATCGCGATTTCGCTAACTAAACGCTTTAGGTTATTTTTGCCCCCCTTAAATCATTCTGAACTCACACCTATCTATACCTCACTATGAACCAAATTGAATGGATCATTCCCGTACTGGGCCTCTTGGGCTTGGTTGTCATGATTGGCAAAGCCATCTGGGTTACAAAGCAAGACGCTGGCGACGAAAATATGGTCGAGCTCGCGGGTCACATCTCGCGTGGCGCTTTGGCCTTCTTGCATGCTGAATGGCGCGTCTTAGGCGTATTTGTTATCATCGCTGCCGCCTTGTTGGGCTGGTCTGCCGAGTTGGAAGCCGTAGCGGCTCATACCGACTGGGTGATTGCTATCGCCTTTATCATTGGTGCGGTGTTCAGCGCTTTTGCTGGCTGGATTGGTATGAATATCGCCACCAAAGCCAATGTGCGAACCACTCAGGCGGCGCGCACCTCCTTGGCGAAAGCTTTGTCGGTTTCGTTCACCGGAGGCGCCGTCATGGGCTTGGGTGTGGCGGGATTGGCCGTTTTGGGTCTCGGCACCTTGTACATTGTCTTCACGGGCATGTACACGGATGTAGCTCAAGCGTTGGAGGTCTTAGCTGGCTTCTCCTTGGGTGCGGAATCCATCGCCCTCTTCGCTCGTGTGGGCGGAGGTATCTATACGAAGGCTGCGGACGTTGGTGCGGATTTGGTCGGAAAAGTCGAAGCGGGCATTCCGGAAGATGATCCCCGCAATCCGGCCACGATTGCAGACAACGTAGGCGATAACGTCGGCGACGTAGCCGGTATGGGTGCGGACTTGTTTGGTTCTTATGTGGCGACGATGTTGGCGACCATGGTACTCGGCCGCGAAGTCATCAGCCAAGACAATTTTGGTGGCATGGCTCCTATTTTGCTTCCCATGGTCATTGCGGGCCTAGGGATTGTGTATTCCATCATCGGCACCTTCTTTGTGCGCATCAAATCTGATAGCGATAGCGTCATGATGGCCTTGAACCTGGGCAACTGGAGTTCCATGATCCTCACGGCCATTTCTTCGTATTTCTTGATTCAGTATATGCTTCCCGAGGTGATGACTTTCACCCGCGGCGACGTGGTTTTGGACATCACCCAAATGGATGTTTTCTGGGCCATCATGTTGGGCTTGACCGTAGGCACACTGATGAGCTTGGTGACTGAATACTACACGTCGATGGGACGCCGTCCGGTGGATAGCATTGTCCAGAAGTCGGCCACAGGCCATGGCACCAACGTAATCGGTGGTTTGGCCATCGGTATGGAGTCGACGGTTCTCCCCATCCTCATCTTGGCAGGGGGCATCTATGGCTCCTTCGAGCTCGCAGGTCTTTACGGGGTGGCCATTGCTGCCGCCGGTATGATGGCAACCACCGCCATGCAATTGGCGATTGACGCCTTCGGCCCCATTGCGGACAACGCAGGAGGTATTGCCGAAATGAGTGGCTTGCCCAGCGAGGTGCGTGAGCGCACCGACAACTTGGATGCCGTAGGCAACACCACCGCCGCAACAGGCAAGGGCTTTGCCATCGCCTCTGCGGCCTTGACGGCCTTGGCTCTGTTTGCCGCCTATGTGGGCTTGGCCGGCATCACGAGCATCGACATCTACAAGGCCGACGTATTGGCCATGCTCTTTGTGGGCGCTATGATTCCCTTCTTCTTTAGCTCATTGGCCATCTCGGCGGTGGGCAAGGCCGCCATGGAAATGGTGAAGGAAGTGCGTCGCCAGTTCAAAGAGATTCCCGGTATCATGGAAGGAACGGGCAAGCCCGAATACGAGAAGTGTGTTGAAATTTCTACCGCGGCATCGATCCGCGAGATGGTAGCGCCTGGTGCGTTGGCCCTCTTGTCTCCCATTGTGGTTGGATTTGCCTTTGGTCCAGAAGCCTTGGGCGGTTTGCTCGCGGGCATCACGGTCAGCGGTGTGTTGATGGGCATGTTCCAAAACAACGCGGGAGGTGCTTGGGACAACGCGAAGAAGTCCTTCGAAAAAGGGGTCAGCATTGACGGCAAGATGGAGTACAAAGGATCTGATGCCCACAAGGCCTCTGTCACCGGCGATACGGTAGGCGATCCCTTCAAGGATACCTCGGGTCCCTCGATGAACATCTTGATCAAATTGACGTCCATCGTGGCCTTGATCATCGCTCCCTTCATTTCTGTAGGCGGTGATGCCCATGGGGAAGATGCTGGACACGCGACTGAAATGGTGGAGCACCAGTGCTCTCCCGAGTGCATGGCGTCGGGCAACTGCCCCATGCATGCGCAGTCAGAGGAAGCCGCGCACGAGTGCAGCGAAGCCTGCCACAGCAACCCCGAGTCATGCCCCATGCACGCGGCTCACGAAGGCGAAGCAGCGGAAGGCACGGAAACGGCAGCGGCCCATACATGCAGCCCGGCTTGCATGAAAGCAGGGGCCTCATGTCCGCACCACAGCTAAGTGAATCCGAGATGACCCAAAGAAAAACCCGCGGC
>DNWN01000105.1:3991-5426 GCA_003507115.1 Cryomorphaceae bacterium
GCGTCGATGCGGGAAATGATGTTGCCTAGGTCCTCGGGGTTTTCGGGGAAGCGGTTGTTGTCGACATCGATGATCAGAAGCTTGCCCTTGTCGTAGCCCTTGATCCACTCTTGGTAGCGCTCATTTAGGCGCTGTAAGTAGTCGAGGCGGATGGAGTTCTCATACGGGCGGCCGCGCTTCTGGATTTGTTCGACCAGGGTAGGTACGGAGGCATTCAAGTAGATCAGCAAATCGGGGGGGCTGATGAATTCCTCCATCAGGTCAAAAAGGCGCATGTAGGCGTCAAAGTCCCGGGAGGTCATCAAACCCATGTCGTGCAAGTTGGGGGCGAAGATGGTCGAATCCTCGTAGATGGTTCGGTCTTGAATCACCGCCTTACCCGACTTCCGGATTTGGTGTATCTGGGCAAAGCGGCTGTGCAGGAAGAAGATTTGCAAGTTGAAGGACCAGCGCATCATGTCGCTGTAAAAATCATCCAAGTAGGGATTGTGATCCACTTCTTCATAATGGGCCTCCCAGCCGTAATGCTTGGAAAGGAGAGTCGTGAGGGTCGTTTTCCCTGAGCCGATGTTGCCGGCAATCGCGATGTGCATATCCTTCAAATCTACGATTTGCGCGCGTGAAATTGAAGGATTTCCTCGATGAGTTTTCGGTCATTCGACAGCCGCGGTACTTTGTTTTGACCCCCGAGCTTTCCTTTGGATTTGAGCCAATGGTAAAAGAGGTCGGATGGCATGTCCACGATGCGTGGCGGTGCTAGGATGAGGTCCTTATGACGCTTGGCTTGGTAGTCCGAATTCAAGCCTTGCAGGGCATCGTCCAAGGCCCGTCCAAAGGCTTCCAGGGAGGTGGGGGCTTGGTCAAAGGCAATGAGCCACTGATGGGCCCCGCTGTGCCCGCCCTCCATGTACCAAGGCGCTGCCGTATAGTCGGCTACATGGGCGCCAGTGGCTCGGCACGCGGCATCCATGGCGCGTTCCGCATTGTCCATCATCAGTTCTTCGCCAAAGGCGTTGATGTAGAGGCGGGTGCGGCCCGAAATTTCTATCCGATAGGGATCCAGCGACACAAAGCGAACCGTATCGCCCACGATGTAGCGCCAGAGTCCGCCCACCGTCGTGATGACCAGCACGTAGTCCACCTCCACTTGGACCTGGTCCAAGGTCAGGGCATGGTCGGAACTTCGGCCTTGAAAATCCGCTAAGGGGATGAATTCGTAGAAGATGCCATGGTCGAGCATGAGCAGCAAGCCGGGCGTATCAAGCCGGTCCTGAATGGCGAAGAAACCTTCGGAGGCGTTGTAGGTTTCAAGTCGGTGGAATCCCGTGTGGGGCAAAATTTCGTCAAAGGGCTGGTGGTAGGGTGTGTAGCTCACGCCGCCGTGCACAAAGAGTTCGAGGTTGGGCCAGAGTTCGCTGAGATGAGTGGCGCCCTT
>DNWN01000094.1:0-315 GCA_003507115.1 Cryomorphaceae bacterium
GCGTGCTTTCTAGCTCTCTAGCCTCCTAGCGCGAGGGCGAAGCCCGAGCTACTCAGCCAAGTTCCATGACGCCCAGACCTGCAGGCCTTCCGCTTCGTTTCCATAAATCAATAGGGCGTCCCATTCGGGATGTTCGACCAACCACTGCTTGGTTTTTTCCATGCCCATAGCCATGGCGGCGGTCGCCATTCCGTCTGCTTCCGCACAGGTCGGGCCGATGAGCGTGGCACTCAAGACATCGGTCTGAATGGGCCAGCCCGTTTTAGCATCCAGGGTATGACCGTAGTGTGCGCCGGTAGCGGGGTCCACTTTGTA
>DNWN01000094.1:370-7111 GCA_003507115.1 Cryomorphaceae bacterium
CCCACCTTGTAAGCGCTTCCATCCGGCTTTACACCGAAAGTGCGTACCTCTCCCCCAATTTCCACAAAGGCAGCCGTAGCACCTCGTGCGCGCAGCGAATCGCACACAATATCAACCGAATGGCCTTGGGAGAAACTCATAAAGTTCAATTGGGTGCGTACGCCCTCTCGACCGGGAGCAGGACGTCCTTGGTTGAGCGCCAATTTGGCCGGAGAGTCACCCGTGCAGATGTGGGCCAATGAAAACCAGCTGGTATCCCCCACGTGCTGCATGAAGGCCTTTAGAGCCAACGTATCGCTCGGAGCGAGGGTAGCGGGCCCCACCCCAAAGCCCCAGGCCTCAATGACGGGTGCGAGCGTAGGATCCAGCGCACCTTTTGTCTCATAGTACAAGGCACGCCCTATTTGCAGGAGCTCACAGAGGTAGGGATGGTCTGGTGCGACGACGACCGACCCGTTCAAGGCCGAAATCAACGAAGTACTGTCCCAAGGGGAAGCTACATGGTTGTACTCCGCCAGCCAACGCTGGATGTCGGAGGCCTCGACGCGCGCGTCGCCATAGACGGTGATGTGAAACGTCGTTGCTTGGGCCTCCCCCTCAAAATACAGGGTTTCCTCCGCGGGCTGGCAACCAGCTACCGAAAGCAGCGCGCCAAAAAAAGCGGCCAAGGCCGCTTTTCTTAGGAGGCAGGGATTACCCACCAAAGTCATCGAATGACACATTCTCTGCAGGGACGCCGAAGTCATCGACCATCTTCAGAACCGCCGCATTCATCATGGGAGGTCCGCAGAAATAGTATTCAATATCCTCGGGCGCATCGTGCTTGGACAAATAGTTGTCGATCAAGGCTTGGTGTACGAATCCAACAAATCCGTCGCCTTCATCGTCCATGCTGGACTTGGCCTTCCAGTTGTCTTCGGGCAAAGGCTCAGAGAGAACCATGTTAAACTTGAAGTTTGGGAACTCCTTTTCAATGTTCTCAAAGTCGTCAATGTAGAAAAGCTCACGTCGTGAACGACCTCCGTACCAATATGATACTTTGCGGCCCGTCTTCAATGTATGGAAGAGGTGGAAGAGGTGCGATCGCATGGGCGCCATACCGGCTCCACCGCCGATGTAGATCATTTCCGAATCGGTTTCCTTGATGTGGAACTCCCCGTAAGGACCCGAAATGGTCACCTTGTCGCCTGGCTTCAAGTTGAAAACAAAGGAAGAGCACACACCTGGATTCACATCCATCCAGCCGTTTTTAGAGCGATCCCATGGTGGGGTAGCGATACGAATGTTCAACATGATGATGTTGCCCTCCGCGGGGTGGTTGGCCATCGAGTAGGCACGGAAGAGGGGCTCTGGGTTGCTCATCTTGAGATCCCACAATCCAAACTTATCCCATTCCGATTGAAACTCATTTGGCGCTTTACCCAAGCGTGGATGGGCCGTGATGTCAAAATTTTTGAAGTCCACATCAATCGCGGGAACGTCCACCTGGATGTAGCCCCCTGCCAGGAAGTCCAAGCTTTCGCCTTCGGGAAGCTTGACTACAAACTCCTTGATGAACGAAGCCACATTGTAATTGGAAACCACTTCACACTCCCACTTCTTGATGCCAAAAATTTCATCGGGCACTTTGACCTTCATGTCATTTTTCACCTTGACTTGGCAACCCAAGCGCCAGTTGTCGGCAATTTGCTTGCGGTTGAAGAATCCAGTTTCCGTAGGAAGGATTTCGCCACCCCCTTCGAGGATTTGGCACTTGCACATTCCGCAGGTGCCTCCTCCGCCACACGCGGAAGGCAAAAATATTTTTTGATTGCTCAGGGTGCCCAAAAGCGTGCTTCCAGATTCCACTTCCACGGTGTCCCCATTGATTTCCAATTTCACAGGACCGGAGGGGCTGAGACGAGCTTTCGCTTGAAGCAAAATGGTCACCAAGGCCAAGATGACCAGGGTGAATACCAGAACGCTGACAAGAAGAACAGTAGATGATGCGGCTAAAAACATGGTATGATCGACGGATTAGAGTTTGATTCCCATAAAGCTCATGAAGGCGATGCCCATCAAGCCCGTGATAATAAACGTAATGCCCAGGCCACGCAAGGGTGCAGGGACATGGCTATATTTCAACCTTTCGCGGATGGCCGCGATGGCCACAATGGCCAACAACCAACCAATCCCCGAGCCAAATCCAAACACGGTGGCTTGGCCAATGTTCTCGTAAGCGCGCTCTTGCATAAATAAAGAGCCTCCTAGGATGGAGCAGTTTACCGCAATCAATGGCAAGAAGATGCCCAATGCGGAGTACAAGGCTGGGGCGAATTTCTCGACGACCATCTCCACCAATTGCACCATGGCCGCAATGACGGCGATGAACATGATAAAGGATAGGAAGCTGAGATCCATGTCCACGAAGGAAGGGTCCAACCACTGCAGCGCCCCTTTTTGGAGGACTTTCGTCTCCAGTAAGTAGTTCACTGGCAGGGTGATGGTGAGCACGAAGGTGACCGCGAGTCCGAGACCCATGGCCGTTTTGACCGTTTTGGAAACCGCCAAATAGGAGCACATGCCTAGGAAGTAGGCAAAAATCATATTGTCAATGAAGATGCTCTTGACGAAGATGTTGAGGATTTCTTGCATGATTCCTGGTGGCTTAGTCTTTTTCGATCAATGAAGGAGTCTTGGCGCGCTGTACCCAAATGATGAGGGCGACCACAATCAGGGCCATCGGAGGCAACAGCATCATGCCGTTGTTTTTGTAACCGAGATCATAGAGCCCCATCCACTCGACGACGGGATAATCCATCAGGGTTCCGTTGCCCAGCAATTCGCGGAAGAAGGCGACGATAATCAAAATACCGCCATAGGCCGCTCCATTGCCAAATCCGTCCAAGACCGATTTCCACGGAGTGTTACCCAAGGAGAAGGCCTCAATACGACCCATGATAATACAGTTCGTGATGATGAGTCCTACAAAGACCGACAGCTGCTTGGACACGTCATAGACAAAGGCCTTCAAAACTTGGTCTACGAGGATGACCAAGGCGGCTACGACCACCAGCTGAACAATGATGCGGATTCGGTTGGGGATCATATTGCGCATCAATGAGGTGATCAGGTTGGCCATGATAGTCACAACCAACACCGATAAGCCCATCACAATGGCGGGCTTCAACTTCACCGTAATCGCCAAGGCGCTACAAATACCCAATACTTGCACCGTAATGGGGTTGTTCACGTTGAGGGGGTCTGTCAGAAGACTTCGGTTCTTCTTCGAGAAGAGGGCCTCTTTAGCAGGTTTTTCCGTGCTCATAATGCCGCAGTAATTAAAGTGGTATCCGCGGACAATCCCATCGTGTCCACCGTTGGGACAGCGGAATTCGCCGCGATGTTCAACAAATATGCTTTGTAGGGTTTCAAGCAATCGGAGATCATATCCTGGACTCCCACGGAGGTGATGGTTCCACCCGAAATCCCATCCACTTCTTGGTCGCCCGAAGCTTCACCTTTGAGGACTTTGATGCCTTCATAGGCGGATGAAAAGAGTTTTTTGCCTGGAAACTGGTCTTGGAAGATGGGCGTAGCGATTTCCGCACCCAAACCAGGTGTTTCGGTCTTGTGTCCAAACGTGGCGCCCAATATGGTATTGCCATCCCCTTCCAAGGCGACGTAGCCCCAAATCGGACCCCAAAGGCCCTTGCCGCGCAAGGGAAGGACATAATAGGTGTTTTCTTCGACTACCGCTTTGTACAAGGGTACTTGGCGCTCTTCGGCTGCTACCGAGACGGCACTGGCCATGTCTATATCAAAGGCGGAAACCTCAGATTCTACCGACATTCCATTTTGAATGACCAACTGTTCCGTAATGTATTGTGCGAAAAGTGAATCTAGATTCGCGCCTTCTACCCCAATAGAGCGGAGGATATCTGACTTCTTTTCCAATTCGACATTCTTGTCCTGGAAGGGCTTGAGCGACGTCGCAGCGATGGACAAAAGAGCCGCCACGAGGACGACCATCACCACCGCGAAGATGTACGTGTATTTGTTCGAATTGATATCCATGGCTTAGGCTTTTGCGCGCTTGAGACGCTTTTGAATGTTTGCATTAACCACATAATGGTCGATCAACGGAGCCATTACGTTCATGAAGAGGATGGCCAACATCATGCCCTCGGGGTACGCGGGGTTGAACACGCGAATTAAGATGCCCAAGAATCCGACGAGGAATCCGTAAATCCACTTGCCACGCTCTGTATGGGCGGCAGACACGGGGTCGGTCGCCATAAAGACAGTGGCGAAGGCCCAGCTACCAAAGACGAGGTGGTAATAGAAGGGAATGCTCAAAAAGTTTTGCTGCGCTTCGGTCACCATGTGGGGAGCCGCCCAATTGAAGAGCAATCCCATGACGATGGCGCCCAAAAGCGAACCAGCCATAATTTTCCAAGAACCAATGCCGGTGGCTATCAAATACACCCCACCGAGAAGAATGAGTATGGTGCTCGTTTCACCAATCGATCCGGGAATCAGGCCCAAGAAAGCATCCCACACGCCAAAGCTCGTGGTACCGGTCGTCGCGTACTGACCCAGGGCTGTCGCGCCCGAGAATCCATCCACCACACTTTGACCTGCTTCAACCGTGGTATTGATCCACACTTTATCCCCTGACATATAGGCCGGGTAGGCAAAGAAAGCAAAGGCTCGCGCGGTGAGCGCGGGATTCAATAGGTTCATCCCTGTACCTCCAAACACTTCCTTGCCAATCAGGACAGCAAAAATGGTGGAGATCGCCACCATCCAAAGAGGCATATCGATGGGCATGGTCATCGGAATGAGCAATCCCGAAACGAGAAAGCCTTCGTTCACCGGGTGACGGTTGCGGCCCGCGAAATAAATCTCGACGCCCAAACCTGCCATGTAGGTCACGGCAATCATGGGAACGATTTTCCATGCCCCAAACAAGAAGTTATCGAGGGTAAAGAATTGCGCCCAACCGGAAGCGTTGGCCAATTCGCCAATCGCTTTATAGTGCTGATATCCCCCATTAAAAATACCGAAGATCAACGCGGGGACCAGGGCAAAAATAACCGTGACCATGGTGCGCTTCAAATCAATGGCGTCCCGCACATGCGCGCCGCTGTGGGCGTTGTGATTCGGGACGAACATCATCGTCTCCAAGGCATTGTGCAGGGGATACAAAGGCTTCAACTTCCCCGTTGTGACGGCGGGACGTGTTGCGTCAAATATGTTCTGAATGAATTTCATAGTCTTCGTCCGCGATTAGTTCATTTCGGTGTGAAGGATGTCCAATGCTTCCCGCACCATGCCCTGCAAGGGTTGCTTCGAGGTACAGATGACCTCGCAGAGTGCAAAATCTTCGGGTACCACCTCGTAAATACCCAGTTCCTCCATTTTCTCGAGGTCCTTGGCCCATACTGCTTTCAGCAACTGGTTGGGATAGATGTCGAAGGGGAATACTGTATCGTATTGGCCGGTGACCACGAAGGCCCGCTCCTCCCCATTCAGTTTGGTGGACAAATCGTATTTCTTTCCAGGGGTCAAGAAGCTAAAGAAGGTGCGGCTAACGGAGTACTTCCCAAATCCGGGCAAGACCCAACCGAGGAAATCTGTTCCCTGTCCTTCGGGGATGACGGTGATTTGTTGAGCATTCACTCCCAAATAGCCCTGTGCTCCGATAGACTGGCCCGTTAAAACAGAACCCGAAATATACCGGTAGGCGCCCGTCTTGGCTTTGGATGAGAAAAAGGCTTCCAAAGACATGCCTCCGCGAAGGCGGTAGTACTGGGGTGTTTGAATACCACTTCCAGCCACCGACATGACGCGGTCCAAGCAATAGGTTCCTTTCAAGAAGAGGTCACCGATGATGGCTACATCGGCCGCAGAGATGGTCCAAACGACTTCTCCTTTGTTTAGCGGAGATACCTGGGCAATGTGCACAGAAGTATTTCCTGCAGGGTGCTTACCCGCGAAGCGATGAATCTCCACGCCTTCGGCTTGCACCAACATGGGGGCATGCTCATTCGCATGAATACTGAGGATCGTTTTGGGGGCAAGCAAATTCAGGGCTTTCAAACCGGCGGTAAAAGCTGTTTCGCGCCCGGCCAGGGCCACCGCAGGCTCCGTCGCAAAGGGGGCGGTCGCCATGCCATTGATGAAGATTGCCTTGGGGGCATCATCGGGGTTCGCCACACGGGCATAGGGGCGCATCTCCAGCAGGGTCCAAGCACCGGAAGCGAGCAATTTCGTTTTGACTTCTTCTGCCGTCGTCGGAAGTCCGGTGCCAAAATCGTGGTAGGACGTTACCGCATCTGCCGTCAATCGGATCGCTACAAGGCGACGCTTCTCACCGCGAACAATCGCTTGCAGGGTTCCGCTGACAGGGGACGTGATTTGGATCCGAGGATCTTTCTTGTCATAGAATAGGCACTGGCCGGCTTTGACAACATCTCCTTCATTCAATGCGAGTTTCGGCGTCACGCCGACAAATTCGTCGGGATAGACGGCAAAGGAGGTCCCGAGAGGGAAATCCTCCACCTGCGCAGAAGGTGCACCTACGAGGGGTAGATTCAGGCCTTTGCGGATGGTATGGGTTTTCGACATGTCCAAGGTTAAAATGGTCTCGAAAAAAATTCGCTGCAAAGGTACAAAGCATCCACGGGGCTAAAAAGTTTTTCCTCAACTTTAGGAGGTGATTAAAAAAATCTTCTTCTCCCTCCTTTTTTTGGGTGC
>DNWN01000100.1 GCA_003507115.1 Cryomorphaceae bacterium
GCCTGATCGTCCAGGCTGGCCATGAATTCACTCACCAGTTCAATAATGGTTTCGCGTTGGCTTTTTTCTGATTCGCTAGAAGGGCTGTCCGGGGTGTCGAGTCCGGCCAGGGCACCAAGGGTGCCTCCCAGCGGTGTGGTGCTGAGCATCTTGGCCAATCCCGGAAAGGCAAGCCCTAGGATATTGGCGTAGTACTCCACCTTTTTCTTCGCTTCGACGGTTTCTTCCAAGGCATCGAGCTGACGGCGCAAGGCCTCGTTCTCTTGGCTGAGATGTTCGGTTTCGCTGCGCAGTTCTTCGAGCTCTTCCTGCTTGCGCAATTCGGCAATCTTCTGGTTGAGCAGTTCGCCAATCTGCGCTTCGCCAAAACCTTGGAAGTCCATATTCCCGGTGACCTCAGAATGATCCTGGTCCAACGGAAAGGTCTTGCTCCACAATAGAGCATCGTCACCCGAGCGGAGTTCTACCCGAAGTTTATCGGGCTGCTCCGATTGGATGTACTGGTGCATCAAGCGGGTGAAGTTCTCCTTCGGGGAGCGGTCGATGCTGTTGAGCTTTTTCCCGCGGCGCGATAAAATGGCGCTACATACCACGTCCTGGTGTCCAAGCATGGCTTGGGCATGGATGGCTTTGCGCACGGTGGCGGCAATNNTCTAATTGGTACACACTGCCCGGTGAGGGGAAGTGCACGGCGATTTGACCGCCAAACTCTTGGATCTTGGTGATCCCTCTGGGCCACCAGCTTGAATCAATCTCTAGGATGTTAGTCTCGCTGGCGATTCGGGTGCCTTCCGGCAGCTCATGGGTGAGTAGGTACAAAAAGCCTCGATTCGCCTCGGTGTAGAAATCCGTTTTCAGGGGATCCAAAACCAGAGAGTACACATCCAGGTAGTAGTCGGTGATGCCTCGCGTGGCGAGCAACCGTTCTATGTAGCCTATGGCCTCTAAAGAGATCATGCGCGGTAACAATGAAAGGTGAAACGAACGCTGTACGGCTGAAATACCGGTTCCTCTTGTAGGTCGCTGGTGCGCGGCGGCGCATCCAATCGCTGACGATCCAGGTCATGGTAAAACCCGGTGATCATGCGTGAGGCGCCCACCTGGACAGCCAACGGCAAGAGGTCGGGACGATGCTGTGTGGCGTCGGAGAAAACCTCCTGGCTTACCCAAGGCACAATGAAGTTGACCGGATGGATTTTCTTGCCCTCAAACTCCAGTGAGTACTCACCAAAGGCGGGGATTACCGGCCTATCCACGGGAAAGCGTCCCACTACTGTTGCCTGTAAGCCAAAGCACGCACTCACATCGCCAGGAAAGCGAAAATCAATCGGCACGACCTGCAAGGGTCGATACACCTCAATCGTCTTATTTAACCTCCGGATCCCGTTCACGACTCTTGCTCGTTGACCAACCACAAAAAGACTTTCGCCTCATATGGATAGGTGGCTCCCTGAATACCCGCATCGCGGAAGCGCCCCTCAAAGGCGTTTCCAGATGCTTCGATGTACTCCTCAAAGAGGAAGAACTTTTGGTTGGGAGCTACACCCTGCCCGCAGGTCAGTAACCTGACATCGTGATCGTCGTCGAATACGTCGACGCCTCCCACTTTAAGGCTGAGCGTAGCTCCATACTCCAAAATCGGCTCCGGCAAGGCCACGAAAATGCCACGGATGCGGCGGTAGCTCTTATCGGTCTCACCGGTATAGCGGACCGAAGCTCCCGAGGCTCCGACACCAATGCGAATCAGTTGAAACTTGTGGTCTTTCATGGCTTATCGCTTTAGTGCTTATGCCTTGATGATGACCGTACCGCGCAAAATGGCTTTCACAAAAGTGCTCGCCGGTGCGTTGGCACCCCACTCAAGGTTAAACTCAATGGTTTGCTGGTCTTTGATGAGCTTGGGGTTGTCCAAGCGGTAGTGTCCTACAGGGATCACCTGACCGGTGGTGTTGAACAACTCATTGGATGCGTTCTGGATGAGCGTTGCGCCGTTGGCAATGAACTCAAACTCGCCGTTGCGCAAGTAATCTGGAATGACCGTGAAATTCACGTCCATCGCCGTCTCACCGTCGCCGGCAGTTCCGGCCAACAGGGTAAGGCCGTTAAGTAGGAACATGTTGCCCTTCTCCAATTTGGCAGATGAGATGTTGCTCATACCCACGACTTTGTTGTCGTCGTCTTTGAGCAGTTTCTGCACCTTGCTTCCTGAAATGTCTTTGACCACGTAGTACGCAGCATCGACCGCTTGCAAGGTTTGACGTGCCAATCCTTCCTGGATCTCTTTGGGCAGCATGTGCAAGCGTTTTTCGAGCTCGCCGCGCGACCCGCGAGAGGGGCTTTGGTTGCGGTTCTTCGCAAAGGTGCGAATGGCCTTGCTAAAGGTTTTTTTGGCCTGAGGCGATGCACCTTCCAAGGCCATGAGCAATTCTTCGTCGCTCACGGCGCCGAGAAGTTGGAATTCGCTCTGAGTGATTTCTCCTAAAGTCATCATGTTGATTCTGGGTTTGTATTGTTAAATGATTTCGAATTCGGCGTCTTGGTAAGCGCTTACCTCTTCGCCAGAGACATAAGCGTTGGATAGATCTTCTACCGGGGTGTAGCTGCCGCTAGAAAGGGCAGGTAGATTGGGCTCGTAAGGCTCGATCATGCGCACCGGCTCGTGGTAAACGCTCATGGCCTCTCCAAGTCCTGCAACGCCGCCGTCAAGGCCAGCGAGCAAGTCCTTTTTCAAGACCACCTTCACGGTAGATACCACACCAGCAGCACCGACGCCCGCCGATACCATTTTCAAATCCTGGTTTTTTAGCTTCATGCTGCCCAGTACACCGGCGCCTAACAGTGCCATAGGACGGACCAGCTTCTTGACTTGGAATCCAGGAGTGGTTTCATCGACTTTCAGCATTTTATCAATGGCCTTTCCGCCCATTGATCCGAGGACCATGCCTCCGCTGATCATGGCCAGTGAGCGCAATTCGCCCATCATAGCCTGACTTGATACTTGTTTGCTTCTCATGAGATGGTTATTTAAGATTCAGTTTGGGGATGGATGAACGGCGCGATCTACCGCGAGCAGTACTCGAGGTTTTTCTTGTCGTCTTTCGCGTTGTTTTACGTGTTCCGGACAAGCCAGAGGCACGGGTTTTCTTCTTGGGTTTGAGCATCATGTAAGCGCCCAGTGCGATCGCACCGGCACCTAAGGCCGCTACCGCGGGGTTCTTTTTGACAAAGGCCATAATGCCTTTGGATTCACCGGTAGTGCTCATGGCCGCTGGGGTCATTGCTGCTTGTTCTGGCATATTGGGAACAGATGATTGCACCATGGGAGATGCTTGAGTTGGAATAGTCATTTGAGCCGGCGCACCGCCCGAGCGTGCTTGCGCTGCTGCGGCTTCGGCCTCGAGGTTGTTGGTAGAGGCATCTTCGCCAGGAGCAAAGAGTCCGGCGTCCTTCAAGATTTTCACCGCCGCTACAATCAAAGGCGTTGCTGCGGCTATGGAAGCGCCAATGGTGATGGGTTCTCCCAAACTGCCCAAATCATGAGCATCGGGTTCTACCGTGCCGCTTAATCCTCCGGCTTTTCCTTTGAGAATGGCGTCACGAAGGGCATCGCGCTTGCCTTGGAGCTTGTCTGCATACAAGGCTTCAATTTTTGAAAGTGCTTGCTTGGAGCGTTGCCACTGCTGCGCCGAAATGCCTTTTGCGGCAGCTTGTTGCTGCGTCGCATACGCCCATTTCAATTTGGAGCCCATGCCTTTAAGGTTGAGCTTCATGGCCGCTAAGAATCCCAATCGAGCAGTCACACTCAATGGGTTATAGCGGACTACGGCCTTGGCCACTTTGGTCGCGGCGGTCTTCACACCGGTACCCACTTTTTTGACTACATCGCCGACCCTTTGGAAGAACCCTCGTTTGACGGCTCCCAAATAATCGTCTTGCCAATAATCGTCGCCCTCGAGAGAGTTAAATCCGTTTTGGAAGTTCAACTTCTCTTCATTGCGCGCCAGCACGTCCAAGGCTTCATCGCGCTTGTCGGTGTACCAGTAGGTGATCGCGTAGTCCAGCATTTTCAAGAATGCTTGGGGGTCTTCGATATGGGAGATGGTCTTTGGATTGGCCGCTACGGCATTGCGCGTAGAGACCAGGTAGTTGTAAATGGCGTCCATTTGTTTGTCAGAAGGCACTTCTCCTAGGTCGCCCAATTCGGGCATGCCAAGAAGCACCTCATGCAAATAGTCATTGCCGGGACCGCTCAAGACGGCCACATCTATTCCAGATAAATTCATAGCAAAATCTTTG
>DNWN01000045.1:0-7461 GCA_003507115.1 Cryomorphaceae bacterium
ATCGTGCCCGTGGGCCTGGGAGCCCGGGACACACTCCGCCTGGAAATGGGCTTCTGCCTCTACGGAAATGACATCAACGACCACACCTCTCCGATCGAGGCGGGCTTGGGCTGGATCACCAAATTCACCAAAGAATTCACGAATTCTGCGGCGCTTCAAGCGCAAAAAGCAGCGGGTGTCACCCGCAAGCTGGTGGGATTCGAACTCATTGACCGCGGCGTTCCCCGCCATGACTACCCCATTACCGACGAACAAGGCACGGCGATCGGTATCGTGACCAGTGGTACCATGGCACCTTCGGTGGGCAAAGCAATCGGCATGGGCTATGTGCCGACCGAAAAATCAAGCCCCGGAAGTTCCATTTATGTGGAGGTGCGTGGAAAATTGCTGCAGGCCGTGGTCGTCACCTTACCTTTCTGGAAGGGAAATCAAGGATAAGCATGCATTACAAACTGGACCGGACGGACAAAGAAATTCTACGCCACCTCCTGGAGGACGCGCGCAAGACCTACACGGACATCGCCAAGGACCTTCAAGTGTCCCCCGGTACCGTCCACGTTCGGGTAAAGAAGATGGAGAAGGCCGGCATCATTCGCGGTGCCAGTCTCCAACTGGATTACGATGTACTGGGCTACAGCTTCATCGCGTTTGTGGGGATTTATCTAAGCAAAACTTCCAGCACCCACGACGTCATCGAAGCGTTAAAAGTGATTCCCGAGGTCACGGTGGCCCATATTGCCACGGGCCGATTCGGCATTTTTGCCAAAATTCGCTGTCAGGACACCAAGCATGCCAAGCGTATTATTTTTCAGATCAGTGACATTCCAGGCGTAACCAACACCGAAACGATGATTGCGCTTGAAGAATGTATCAACAGCAGCAAATCGCTTTTGGCGAGTATTTTGGATGAGTTGCCCGCGGGCGACGATTCCGCAGCGTCTTAAGCGGCGCCAAGGAGCTTTCTACCCCCCCAAGTGGCTGCAACCAATTCGCAAGCGGCTGGAATCTGAGACGAAATCCCGTAGCATGACTTTTGGAAATCTCTGTCGTCGTTCAGCAGGCAGACGCTTTGTCCGAGCATTCGCTCAATAATAGGTTTTGCGTCGCACCCCGGCCATGTGTTTGGCTAGTCGCATGACCTGCCGTGTGTATCCGTATTCGTTGTCATACCAAACGTAGAGCACTGCGGAGGTGCCGTCGGTATGAATGAGCGTCGCCTCGCTGTCAAAGATGGCGCAACAGCTGTCGCCTACGATGTCACTGCTCACAAGTTCAGGGCTCACGGAATACTTGATTTGCTGAACAAGCGGACCCGAGAAAGCCGCCGCTTTCAAGGCCGCGTTGATTCCGTCGCGGTCTGTGCGGCGTTCGAGCTTCAATTTCAGAATGGCTAAGGAACCATTGGGCACGGGTACGCGGATGGCATTGCTTGTGAGTTTGCTGCCTAGGCCGGGGATGGCTTTGTCAACCGCCTCACCCGCACCTGTTTCAGTGATGACCATATTCAATGCGGCGGCACGTCCGCGTCGGTACTTCTTGTGCATGTTGTCGACCAAGTTTTGATCGTTTGTGTAGGCATGGATTGTTTCAATATGCCCTTGAGCGATCCCAAACGTATCGTTGATGACCTTGAGAACAGGTGCGATCGCATTGGTCGTGCAGGACGCCGCCGATTGAATGGTTTCCTTCGGGTCGACCATGTCTTGATTCACGCCAAAGACCACATTGGGCACGCCCTTTCCGGGAGCCGTGAGGAGCACTTTGGCAATTCCTGGGCAATTCTCATGACGCGCCAAAGCATCCCGGTCACGGAATGCACCCGTATTGTCAATAAGGAGGGCATCTTCAATGCCGTAATTCAGGTAATCAATTTCTTCGGGAGCAGAGGCCGATATGATGGCGACCGGGCGTCCATTGATGACGAGTTTTTTTCCTTCATGGTCGACGTCCACGGTACCTGGGAAGTGGCCGTGAATCGAGTCCACCCGGAGTAAGGATGCACGCTTCTCCAAACTGAGCCCATCGTCCCCTCGAGCTACGATGGCACGAAGGCGGAGTTGGGTACCCCTTCCTTCTTGGGCAATGAGTTCGCGGGCGACTAGGCGGCCAATTCGCCCAAAACCGTACAGGACCACATCGACAGGTTCCGAATTGGGGTTGTCGCCGTTGGTGAACCCTTGAAGTTTGGACTCGAGAAAGGCTTTCCGGTGCAGATAGATGCCCGCCTCGCGGCGCCATTCCGTGGCCAAGCGACCAATATCCACACTGGCGTTTTGGACTTGACTGCTGCGCAAGGCCTCGGCCATCGCTAGGGTATCGTTAATACTGAGCACTTCGCCCGCCATCACGGAGCCATGCACATGGGCTTGGAGCATCTCAGAGGGACGTTGATCCACCATGGGTTGACGGTAGAGCACCACTTGGACGTTTCGATCATAAAAAAGGTCGCCGACAATTTTAATGAGGGCCGTAGCGGCTTTCTCATTTTTCACGCGTTCAGACACCGAGAGGGTGTAGGTTTCGAGCGATGAATTCATCAATATGTGTATTTGAAAGGTTGCAGGGCAAAGGTATTTCTAGCTCTGCGGGCGACCAAGGAAAAGCCGTCTTGTTTGTATCCACTAAGTCCCTAAAAATGAATTTTTTAAGTCACTTTTCTAAGTGTTTAAAGCACACTAAGTGCTATTCCTGCGGCGAGTAGAGCTTCCTAACGAGAGCGCCCCTTCCCGGAGTGGGGAAGGGGCGCTACTCAAAAGGAAGGATATAGACTAGTAACCGAAGGCGAAGTAGTCAGGTCGGCCGTCGGGACGGTATCCCTGCAGGAGGACGCCATCGCCGGGCTGAAGACTGCCCAGAATCCGCTCCACATCTTCTTGCGAGCCCACGGGGCTGTTGTTCAGCTTGACGAGAATAAAGCCCTTGGGTACGCCGGCCTGGGCAATCTTGCCGGTGCCCACGTCGGTAATCTTGACGCCGCTTCGCAGCCCATATTTGCCTTTGTCTTCTTGAGTCAGGGTTTCAAAGCTCGCCCCCAACGTCTGGAGGGCCACCACGTCTTCCTTCTTTAGCACATCGGTGTTGCCTTCGCGGTTTCGAAGCGTGATTTGGAAGCTCTTGGACTTGCCTTCACGCAAAATGGTGACATCTAGCTTGTCCCCCGGGCGACGGCTGCCGATGACTTCGAGCAACTCGCTACTGCGCTTGATGGTTTTGCCTCCCGCTCCGACGATCACATCGCCTTTTTGAATCCCGGCTTTTTTGGCGGCGCCATTGTCCGTGACGTCCGAAATATACACGCCTTGATTAGCCTCTAGGCCCATCTCCTTGGCGAGTTCGGGTGTGACATCCGCAATATTGACCCCAAGGTAGGCGCGTTGCACCACCCCGAATCGAAGCATGTCGTCCACTACTTTGCGGGCGATGTTGGCGGGTACCGCAAATGAATAGCCCTCGTATGAACCAGAGCGGGTCGAAATCGCCGTGTTAATGCCGATCAGTTCGCCACTGGTGTTGATCAAGGCTCCACCACTGTTGCCCGGATTGACGGCGGCATCGGTTTGGATAAAGGCCTCAATGGCGGATTGGTTGTCGATGATATTGATGCTCCGGCCCTTGGCGGAGATAATGCCGGCCGTGACCGTGGAAGTCAGGTTAAAAGGGTTGCCGACAGCCAAGACCCATTCGCCCAGTTTGACTTCGTCGCTATTACCGAATGGCAAGGCGGGTAGCCTCTTGGCGTCGATTTTTAACACGGCCAAGTCCGTCGTGGGGTCGGTGCCAATCACTTCTGCCGTGAATTCTCGGCCGTCATTGAGTGAAACCTTGACTTCTTTGGCCTTGTCGACCACGTGGTTGTTGGTGACGATGTAGCCGTCCTCCGAAATAATGACGCCCGAGCCCGAGCCTTGTACAATGCGCGGAGTCATTTCGGGCATCTGACGTTCGCCAAAACCAAAGAAAAAGTCGTGGAAGGGGTTGAAGGGGCTCATCGTGTACCCTTGCTCTACCGAGGTTTTGACGTGGACCACCGAATGCACGGCTTGTTCCGCCGCGTCGGAAAAGTCTGTCGACGTTCCAATGCCCGCCGTGGTAGAACGGGCACCCGTTTGCATCGCCTGCGTGGCAGGGGTCCATTCCCCGGAGTCATCCTGCGAGGCAAAGGCCCAAGCTCCGGCGAAACCGCCGGCTACACTGAGTCCTGTGAAGGCAACGGCAGTAAGAAGTGTTGTACGATTCATGAAAATGAGAATTAGTTCGGAACACAAATTTCAAAAACTGTTCCACTTCCTACTTTTACAGGATGGCGGAGCAATTTGAAAAATACCACGGAACGGGGAATGATTTCATCCTCTTACGTGGAAAAGGCACATATCACCTCCTGTCCCCGGAGGATGTCGCCCTCGCTTGCCATCGCCAATTCGGCATTGGCGCAGATGGCCTGATGGTCCTCTGGGACAGTGCAGACGCCGACTTCCACTTGGACTACTACAATGCAGACGGTGGCCTCGGAAGTTTGTGCGGCAATGGCTCCCGTTGTGCCGTGGCCTATGCCCATGCGCACGGACTTTTTGTCGGGTCGACCTGCCATTTTTTCGCGTCGGATGGCTTGCATGCGGCCCAACGCCATGAAGACGGTCAGATTACGGTGGATTTTGCCCGGGCTGGAGGCCCTGTCCCGCAGTGGGAGGGTTTTTACTTGGACACCGGGTCTCCGCACCATATTGCCATCGTGGATCAAGTGGCCGACATCCCCGTGCTCCAAGAGGGCCCAGCCCTGCGCTATGGGCCCTATGCCGATCAAGGTGGGGCAAACATCAATTGGATTTCCCCCACGGGTCCGGACGGAACCTGGGAGATTCGCACCTATGAACGCGGGGTGGAGAATGAAACCTTGAGTTGTGGAACGGGAGCAGTGGCGGCAGCCTTAACCCTTCACGCGTTGAAAGGATGCGCCTCGCCGGTGTCGCTGCACGCCCGCGGAGGCCGCCTCGACATTGCGTTTAAGGTCGCTGATCAGGCCTATACGGACATCCAATTGACGGGTCCGGCGACCCATGTTTACACCGGAACGTGGCCATGGTGACCTACCGATTGCGCCCCTTGGAGCCTGGTGATCTCGCCGTCTTACTCTCGTGGGAGAATGATCCAGCCCATTGGATTGCTGGGCAGCGAACGAGCCCATTTTCCAAGGACACCCTCGAAAAATACATCGCGGCATCCGGTCGGGACTTTTGGGAGACGGGCCAAATGCGCTGGGTCCTCTGTGAAGCCTATGCCGACCGTCCCCTTGGATTGATTGACGTTTTTGGGGCCAAACGGCTTCATTTGCGTGCCGAAGTGGGCATCCTCATCGCCCCCGAGATGCGGGGCCAGGGCCTGGCTCGAGCAGGGATGCACCTTCTCCAAGCCTGGGCCCGGGACTACGCCATGTTGGAAACCTTGAGTGCTCAAGTATATACGGACAATACAGCAGCTTTGGCCACGTTTAACCAGGCCGGATTTACGCGCAGTGGAACCTGGAAGCGCTGGGTCAAAACACCGCAAGGTTGGAAAGATGTGGCCTTATTTCAATGGAGCCCGGACCGATGAAGCGGCAGCGGCAGAAAAAACGCTTTATTGGAGTCGTGTTCGTCAGCACGGTGGGATTTGTACTCGCCCTATTGGCCTACCGATTTACGGTGAATGCGCCGGTTTTCCAGGGCGAAGACGGCTATTCCCTGTATGTCAGGGATAC
The DNA here is from genome assembly GCA_003507115.1 of Cryomorphaceae bacterium. GTDB lineage: Bacteria > Bacteroidota > Bacteroidia > Flavobacteriales > Schleiferiaceae > TMED14. The sequence goes on from DNWN01000045.1 coordinate 5,735, forward strand.
AAGCAGCACGGTCGAGGAGGTCTTCCAGCCTTTGATGGACCAGGCCTTGGTGCCGCATCCGCGCTGGTTCAAGGTCTTACTTGCACTCAAAGGAAATCCCCAGGCACGTCGGGGCCATTACATCCTTCATGGGGGTGTGGGCATGCTGCAAGTGATCCGGATGCTCCAATACGGCTATGAAGACCCTATTTGGCTTCGCATGGGTGGCTACCAGACCCGTGACCAAATTGCCGCTCAGTGGGCAGCGCTCTTTGACTACCCCTTGGACAGTGCGACCAAGGCTCTTGAAAAAGACCTGGGTTTTGAACACGTGGTGCCCAACTCCTACCAGGTTTACTGGTCCTACAGTCCGTCCGCTATAGTCGAGCGCTTGCAGCGCGAGCACCGCGTGTTCTGGACGGAAACGCGAAAAGCCAAAGCCGCCCGTCTCAACCTAAGCCCAGAAGAAGTCGTCGTCTTAGCGAGCATCGTTCAAGCAGAAACCAAGCAGCCGGACGAACTCGGTCGCGTAGCCGGCTTGTACTTGACGCGCCTCAAGATGGGTAAACGTTTAGAGGCAGATCCCACCGCCGTGTACGCGTACAAGCAGCGTTACCCGAATGCGGGCATCATACGCCGCGTCACCGGAAAAATCACGGGTATGGACCACCCCTACAACACCTACCGACAATCCGGCTTGCCCCCTGGAGCGCTGGCCACGGTGGAGCCGGACGTGCTGGACGCGGTTCTAGATGCCAAGCCCAGCGGAGAAGTCTACATGTGCGCAGATCCCCAAAGACCGGGCTACCACGTCTTCGCGCGGAGCTACGCCGAACACCTGCGGAATTCGGCGCGCTACCACCAGAGTCTTAATCGACGTGGGATTCGACGCTAACGTTCTTAAAGAAAAGCGTTCCGTCTACGGCATCGACGAGGATGACGGCGTCCCGTTGAATTTCCCCTGCCAGGAGTTGCTTGGAGAGCTCGTTGAGGACCCGGCGCTGAATGGTTCGCTTCAAGGGACGCGCCCCAAAGGCGGGGTCGAATCCTTCGAGAGCCAACGCCTGCACGGCTTCCGGACTGAAATCAATCGTCACCTCTTGTTCAAGCAATTGCCGTTTGACCCGATCGAGTTGAATCTGAACAATGCGCTCAATGTGCGAAGGATCTAGCGCGTGGAAACCGAGAATCTCATCGATGCGGTTCATAAATTCTGGCCGCAAGCTTCGTTTTAACAGAGCCATCACCTCCTCCATTTCATGCCCTTCCATGAGCAGTTCTGAGCCCAGGTTGGAGGTCATGATCACAATGCTATGGGTGAAATGTGCTGTCCGCCCTTTGTTATCGGTTAGGCGGCCATCGTCGAGGACTTGGAGCAAAATGTTGAAGACCTCTGGGTGGGCTTTCTCGATTTCGTCCAGTAGGATGACGGAATACGGCCGTCGGCGAACCGCCTCCGTTAGCTGACCACCCTCGTCATAGCCCACATACCCCGGAGGTGCGCCAATAAGGCGGGAAACGGCTTGGCGTTCCTGGTATTCACTCATGTCGATGCGAACCATAGCGTTCTCATCATCAAACAAGAAATCCGCCAAGGTTCGCGCTAGTTCTGTTTTACCCACTCCTGTGGGACCCAAGAATAAAAAGGATCCGATGGGACGCTTGGGGTCACTGAGTCCAGCCCGGGATCGGCGTAATGCGTCCGCGACAGCTGAAATCGCTTCATCCTGACCAATCACGCGTTGATG
>DNWN01000045.1:7502-9262 GCA_003507115.1 Cryomorphaceae bacterium
ACTTCGGCAATATCCTCCGCATTGACTTCTTCTTGGACCATCGATTGTTGGTTGCGAAGAGCACTTAAATCATCGCCAGCTCGGGCCAGTTCTTGCTCGAGTTCGGAAATCTTGCCGTATCGGATCTCTGCGACTTGCGCGTAGTCCCCGGCTCGCTCCGCCTGCTCCGCGGCAAAACGAAGCTGTTCAATCCCTTCCTTGGCTTTTTGGAGGCGATCAACGGCTTCTTTTTCGGCGTTCCATTGCGCACTCAAATGGGCGCGCTGCTCCGTTAATTCGCTCAATTGGTGCTTAATAGAAGTGAGTCTTTGTTTGTCTTCTTCCCGCTTAATCGCTTCTTGCTCGATTTCGAGTTGCGCGATTTTCCGGTCCAAATCATCCAGCTCCTCCGGTTTCGAATTGATTTCTAAGCGCAGTTTTGAGGCAGCCTCATCCATCAAGTCGATGGCTTTGTCCGGCAGGAAGCGATCCGTGATATAACGCTGGCTCAACAACACAGACTGGACTACGGCTTCGTCTTTGATTCTCACCTTGTGGTGGCTCTCATATTTTTCCTTAATGCCGCGCAAGATGCTGATGGACGCCTCCGTATCGGGTTCCGCTACCAGTACTTTTTGGAAGCGACGTTCAAGGGCCTTATCCTTTTCAAAGTATTTCTGGAATTCAGACAGAGTGGTGGCTCCGACACAGCGGAGTTCCCCCCGAGCCAAGGCGGGCTTGAGAATATTGGCGGCATCCATAGCGCCCTCGCCTCCTCCAGCACCGACCAGCGTGTGTATTTCATCAATAAAGAGAATGATGTCGCCATCACCTTTAATGACCTCGCTTATGACGGCTTTTAGGCGCTCTTCGAATTCACCCTTGTATTTAGCCCCAGCGATAAGAGCCCCCATATCCAAGGAGAAAATGCGTTTGTCTTTGAGGTTTTCCGGAATGTCCCCCCGAATGATCCGGTGAGCGAGACCTTCGGCAATGGCTGTCTTTCCCACTCCGGGCTCCCCGACAAGGACGGGGTTGTTTTTTGTTCGGCGGCTCAAAATCTGCAGAACGCGTCGTATTTCGTCGTCCCGCCCAATAACGGGATCGAGCTTACCCGATTCGGCACGGGCATTTAAGTCGATGGCATACTTGCTCAAGGATTGGTAGCTGTTTTCTGCGGAAGCTGTTTGGGCTTTCTGGCCTTGTCGAAACTGCGCCATGGCCTTTCGAAATTCGGACTCCTTAAATCCTTGGTCCTTTAGGGCTTGAGCACATGCGTCTTTTCCCGAGCCCAAGCCTAAGAGGAGGTATTCCAAGGTGAGGTAATCATCTCCATCTTTTTTGGCGAAAGTCCATCCACGCTGAATGGCTTCTTGCGCGGCACGTCCCATGTAGGATTGCCCGCCTTCTACTTTGGCAATTCGGATCAATTCCGCTTCAGCGATGGCCTGCAGCCGACCACTCTGCATTCCTAATAACTTAAATAATTGATCAACCAGGACGGGATCCGTTTTGAGAACCCCCAGAAGGAGGTGCCAGGTCTCGATGGCTTGGTGCCCATACTCGGTGCCCAGCTGCTGCGCGGCGAGTAGGGCCTCTTGGGTTTTGATGGTGAGATTTTCCATACCGGGTGTTTTACTCGTAGTGGGCTTCAAAACCGATGCCGAGGCTAGATTTCGGGCGATTCTCGGTCAAAATGACCGATTGCACCGAAAAGAGATGCCATTTTGTCCACCGTGGCTGTGGAAGCAAAAAAAAGCGCCGCGGCTGGGAGGCCGCGG
>DNWN01000077.1 GCA_003507115.1 Cryomorphaceae bacterium
GTTGGAAACACAGCCACTGCTGATCCATCAGGCTGCCCAGATTGATTGTAGAAACTTACATTTCCACCCGTGACAGGCGTATTAAAATGGCGACAAGCCCGCCCCATGCCTTCGGTAGCCTTCACAAATTGCCAATACACTTCTGGATTGTACGGATTTCCGAAATTGAGGCAGTTCGTTATCGCACTGGGTACACCGCCGGAACAACTGATGTTACGTGCAGCTTCAGCCACTGCAATCGCAGTGCCCACCTCCGGATCCATCTCGACATAACGTGCATTGCAGTCGACCGTCAGCGCTAACGCCTTTTTCGTGCCACGAACAGTCACCACACCCGCATCTGAGGGACGATTTGTGCTGCGATTGATGGTACCCACCATGCTGTCGTATTGCTCCCAAACCCATTTCTTAGAAGCAATATTGGGCAACTGAATCATTTGCTCTGCGATGTCTTTGGCCTCTTCAATGCTTGGGACAGGAACCGTTGTAGCATCCCAAGCCTGCGCCTCGGCATACCACGCTGGCTCCCGAAATTCTCGGTCGTAAACAGGAGCACCACCGCCCAACACCAGCGTATCCGCCGGTACTTCTGCGACCAATGCTTGGTCCTTATAGAAGCGAATCTGGTTGCCCTCGGTTACCACTCCGATGCACGCTGCGTGCAAATCCCATTTATCAAAAATGCCCTCTACAAGTGCCTCTTGACCCTTATCCACCACCACCAACATGCGCTCCTGAGACTCACTCAACAAAATCTCAAACGGTTGCATATCATTTTGCCTCAAAGGGACTTTATCCAAATCAATGTCCATCCCCACCTCGCCGGCAGCAGACATCTCCGAAGTCGAACAGGTAATTCCCGCCGCACCCATATCCTGCATCCCTCGCACCGCATCCGTCGCTGCCAATTCCAGGGTCGCTTCAAGCAACAGCTTCTCTTGAAACGGATCTCCTACCTGCACAGCAGGTAAATCATCCGCACTCTCTGCGGTGATATCCTTGGATGCGAAAGAAGCTCCTTGAATCCCGTCTTTGCCTGTAGCCGATCCGACGATGTAAACCGGATTTCCCACACCTGAGGCGGTGGCACTGATGATCTTATCCGTCTCTAATATACCCACGGACATGGCATTGACCAGCGGATTAACTTGGTAACACGGATCGAAAAAAACCTCACCTCCGACTATGGGAACACCAAAACTATTCCCATAATCTCCGATTCCCTTCACCACCCCTTCGAGCAGCCATTTGGTGCGTGGGTTTTCCAAATCACCGAATCTCAAGCTATTCAATTGGGCAATAGGACGGGCACCCATTGTGAAAATATCCCGGTTGATACCTCCCACGCCGGTTGCCGCACCTTGGTACGGTTCAAGTGCTGATGGGTGATTGTGGGATTCAATTTTGAATGCACAGGCCAGACCTTCACCAATATCCACTAAGCCGGCGTTTTCTTCGCCCGCTTTGGCGAGCATATGCGGACCTTCTTTGGGAAGGGTCTTGAGCCAGACGATGGAGTTCTTGTAGGAACAGTGCTCCGACCACATGACCGAATAGACGGATAGTTCCGTGAAGTTGGGCGTTCGGCCTAAGACCTCACAAATCTTGTCAAATTCCTCGGGAAGGAGGCCTAATTCTTTGGCGGTTTCAACCGTAGGAAGGGCAGCGGAGTCCATGTGCAATTCTTTGTCGCAAAGGTACGACCCTCCCTACCTACCTTTCGGGAATGAAAGCACATTTGTCCGCCTTTTTTGCACTGCTGATTGTGAGTATCGCAGGCTGCGGCCCGGCCTTTTTGGCAGATACCACCTTGATGAACGCCCAGATCGCCCAGTTTGAAGGGGATAGCCTCTACTACGTGTATGGTCATGTGGCGGTTCGCGACGGAAAAATTCTGAGTGTAACCCCCTTGGTGGAAGGCCAGAATGACGTTCCCAGCGCGCTCGACACCGTGGATCTTCAAGGGGCCTACCTCTACCCCGGATTCGTCGATGCGCATGCCCATTTTATGGGCCAGGGCTTGGCGATGAATGCGGTCAATCTCTGGGGCGCTACCTCCTGGGGCGAATGTGTCCAACGCGTCCAAACCTTCATCGCCGAACACCCCGATGCCGAGGTTATTCGCGGCCGTGGCTGGGACCAAAACGACTGGCCGGGCGCTGCCTACCCTACGGCGGAGGAGCTCGATGGCCTCACCGATAAACCCATCGTCCTCAGCCGCATTGATGGCCATGCCGTGGTGGCCAACCGCGTGGCTTTGGCCCTTTCAGGCATCACCGGCGAAAGCCGTATCGAGGGCGGCGAAGTGCTCCTCGACGCCCAAGGACAGCCCACCGGGGTCCTGATCGACAACGCCGAAAGCCTCCTTCAAATCGCCCAGCCCAGCGAGGAAGAGCGCATCGAAGCCCTCCTCGCCGCACAAGCCCGCTGCTACAGCTTGGGGCTCACCTCGGTCCACGACGCCGGCCTACCCACGGAAGACATTGACCTCATCCACCGCCTCCAGCAAACGGACCAACTCACCATTCCACTCTATGTCATGGTGTCAGAAAGCCCTGAGGCCCTGGCCGAATGGAAGGCCCGCGGAACCTTAAAAACGGATCGCTTGGAGGTGCACAGCTTTAAGTTTTATTCCGACGGTGCGCTGGGGAGCCGAGGCGCCTTGCTGCGCCAGCCTTACCACGACCGGCACGACCACTTTGGCCTGCAGATTCGCAGCTATGCCTACATGCAGAGCGCCGCCCAAGAGGTGGCCGCCATGGGCTGGCAGATGAATACGCATGCTATCGGAGATTCGGCCAACCACTTTATGCTGGACCTCTACCAGCAGTTTGCGCCACAGGGCAGCCGCTGGCGAATCGAGCATGCTCAGATTGTTAGCGCTTCGGACCGAGTGCGCTTCGGCGGCACACAAGGCCTTCTGCCGTCCGTCCAACCTACGCACGCCACCTCCGACATGGATTGGGCCTTGGAACGCCTGGGTAGCCTCCGCATGCCCGACGCGTATGCCTACCTCGAACTTCGCCAAGCGGCAGACGGTATTTTGCCCCTCGGGACAGACTTCCCCGTCGAAGAAGTCAATCCGCTGTACACCTTGTATGCCGCCACCGCACGCAAGGCTTTGGACGGCCATCCCGCCGCCGGATTTCAGATGGAAAATGCCTTGACTCGCGCACAGGCATTGAAAGGCATGACCCACGACGCCGCCTACGCCGCCTTTCAGGAGGAAGAATTAGGTGCAATTAAAAATGGTTTTTGGGCAAATTTTACCATCTTTACGGAAGACCTCCTGACGTGTCCGGAAGACATTCTTCCAACGTTAAAGGTGCTACAAACTTGGGTGCAAGGCGGATGCGTCTACACCGCCCAACCCTAAACGCTAACGACGACCTAAACGCTTATGACTCCTACTCGCCTGTTTGACTTCGCGTACTACGCCCTCGAACAACACCCCCGCCCCGACGCCTTAAACACCAAGATTAACGGCCAATGGGAATCCTTATCTACCGCTGACTATGTCGCCAAAGCGGAAAAGCTAGCCCTCGGCTTGATCGCTCTTGGGGTGAAGCCTGGCGATAAAATAGCCATCATTTCCACGAACAACCGCACGGAGTGGAACATCTGCGACCAAGGCATCCTTTCTGCCGGTGGCATTGATGTACCCGTCTATCCCACTATCTCCTCCGAGGATTACAAGTTCATTTTCAACGACTCCGAGGTCACCTATTGTTTTTTGAGCGACGCCGATCTGTTCCACAAGGTCAAGGCCATCCAAGCCGACGTGCCCAGTCTGAAGGAAATTTATTCCTTCGTGCCGGTCGAGGGCTGCGCCCATTGGGACGAAGTATTTGCGGCAGCCGACGAAGCACACCGGCCCGAATTGACGGCCCGCATGGCCGCCGTGAAACCCGAAGACTTGGCTACCCTCATTTACACCAGCGGCACCACGGGGACGCCCAAGGGGGTGATGCTGAGCCACCACAATATTTCGAGCAATGCCCTCGCGTCTTCACAGCGTCTTCCTGTAGGCCCAGGCGCTAAATCGCTGAGCTTCCTCCCCTTGTGCCATAGCTATGAACGCGTCATCGTGTACATCTACCTCACCACAGGGGTAGGTACCTACTACGCGGAGAGCATGGAGACCATTGGCGACAACCTACGCGAGGTTCATCCCGAGGTGTTCACCGCTGTTCCGCGCTTGCTCGAAAAAGTCTACGACCGCATCATGGATAAGGGCAAGGATTTGACGGGCGTGAAAAAAGCACTCTTCTTCTGGGCCGTAGGTCTGGCAGAAAACTACGAGCACAGCGGCAAATCCCCGTTGTATTATGCCCAGCTCAAACTGGCCCGCAAACTGATCTTCTCCAAGTGGCAAGAGGCACTCGGCGGAAAGACCCAAGCGGTCGCCTCGGGTGCGGCAGCCTTGAACCCTCGTTTGGCCCGCATCTTTGCCGGAGCAGGCATCAACATTCAAGAAGGCTATGGTTTGACGGAGACATCTCCCGTGCTTTCGGTGAATTTGCCCACGGGCCAAGGCCACAAACTAGGCACCGTCGGAACACCCATTGAAGGCGTGGAGCTCAAGTTGGACAGTGACGGCGAAATCCTCGCCAAAGGCCCCAACATCATGATGGGCTACTACGGACGTCCCGATTTGACGGCCGAGGTTATGACCGAAGACGGCTGGTTCCGCACCGGAGACATCGGGGAGATCCTGCCCGGTGGCTACTTGCGCATCACGGACCGCAAGAAAGAAATCTTCAAAACAGCCGGCGGCAAATACATCGCGCCCCAAAACATGGAGAACGTCTACAAGGAGAGCCCCTTCATCGAGCAGTGCATGGTGGCGGGCGAAAACCGCAAATTCCCCGTCTTGCTTCTCCAGCCCCAATTTGATTTCTTGAAAAACTGGTGTGCACGGAAGGACATTGCCTGGACCACACCCGAAGAAATGGTGCAGCACCCGTTGGTCGTCGCCCGCATTCAAAAGGAAGTGGACGCCAAGAACGAACGGTTCGGCAAATGGGAAGGCGCCAAGAAAATCCTCATCACATCAGACGTGTGGAGCATTCCAGCTGGGCACCTAACCCCCACGATGAAGTTGCGCCGCAAGCCCATTTTGGCGATGTACGACGCGGGCTACGAAGGTCTCTATGCGTAAAATGGGCGCGAACCTAGCCTAGGCGAGGTGCACAGCCACATAATTTCGGAAGCGCTCCAAAATGGCTTCCATATCTTCCGGCAGAGCGGCTTCAAAACGGAGCCGCTCTCCTTTTTTGGTGGGATGCTCAAAGCCCAACATGCGGGCGTGCAGCGCTTGGCGCGCACAGATTTTGAGGTTGTTGACCATGAATTCCTTGAATTTTGGCCAGCCCGGTTTATCGGGCATCTCTAGCCCCCCATAGGTTTCATCCCCAAACAAGGGATGGCCGAGGTGCTTGAAATGTGCGCGAATTTGGTGCGTTCGGCCCGTTTCCAAACGGCAGGCCACGAGGGTAGCAAAGCCAAAGCGCTCCAACACGCGATAATGCGTCACCGCATGCTTTCCGTACTTGCCGTCCTCAAAGACCGTCATGACCTTGCGGTCCTTCAAGCTCCGTCCAATATGCCCGGTGATGGTCCCGGCATCCGCCTCCACATTCCCCAAGGCCACCGCATAGTATTCGCGCTCGGTCGAGTGGTCGGCGAACTGTTTGGCTAGGAAGGCCATCGCATACTCGTTGCGCGCAATAACCAACAAACCCGAGGTGTCCTTGTCAATGCGGTGCACCAAGCCTGGGCGCTCGCTTTTGTCGCCATCAGGGAGATGTTCAAAGAGATGCAGCAAGCCGTTGATCAGCGTTCCAGAATAGTGTCCATAGCTGGGATGCACAACCATGCCCGCCGGTTTGTTCACGACGACCACATCGCTATCGCAATGCACCACATTCAAATCCAAATCCTGGGCAAAGAGCTCAATCTGTTTGGGAGGTTGTGCCAATACCAGGGTCACCACATCGCCCGGTTTCACCCGGTAGTTGCTCTTCACCGGCTGCGCATTGACCCGAATGGCTCCCGCGTCCGCCGCCTTTTGGATGCGGTTGCGCGAGGTGTGCGTCATGAAATTGAACAAAAACTTATCTACCCGCAACAATTGCTGTCCGGGTTCCGATACAAATCGGAAATGCTCATAGAGCTCTTCTTCGTCCCCTTCCCAGGCTTCGGCTACATCTCCTCGCATTAGCGCTGGATCATAAATACATAGTGAGGACCTGCTTCAAAGCGAAGGACATACATCCCTGCAGGCCAATCCGAGACAGGAAGTTCCCATCCCGGTGTGGGGGCAAATCGCCCCATTTCTTGCCCAAAGGCAGAGTAAACCACCGCCTCGCCCAGCCCGGATGGGCCGCGAAGCACGTCCTGAGCGGGATTGGGGTAGACAAAGCTGGGGTCCCTTGGAATTTGGTCGATCTGCAAGTCTTGAGGAAGGCCGCGGAAAAACGGGCGAATCATGAGGCGTCCAGGCAGCAACGAGGGGAACCACCCGGCATAATCCCCATAGGCCTTCGGGGCATCGCCACTCACATCCAAGCCCACCGTGATCGCCGGCCCCGTGGTCTGGATGAGGCCAACATAGACTTTTTTGGGCACTACCAAGCCCACGGTATCCAGCACATAGTGCCGAAAGGGGTCGCCTGCATACGGCAATTCGGGCAGGTAGGCGCTGTCACTGAGGTACAAAACCTGCCCAGGCAGTCCCGCGGTATCCACTTCCCAAACTCCCAGCTGGAAGGTCATCCCGGACCAGTCAAAGCCGGCAGGCACAAAGGAGAGATCAACCCCCCGAAGGGTATCGCTTTGCAAAAACTCAAATTGCTGCGCCCACTGAGGCGACGTTCCTTGACTCACGCCATAGCTGCGCTCCGCCGTCCCATCGTCAAGCCCGTAGCGCGCATGCAAGGGTTGGTGAATGTACAGCGTGTCATTGCTCAACTCGCCCACATTCTCGCCGTCAAACCATCCGGTCAAGTGGTAGGTCTGCGGCCCGAGGGGCTGTAGATTGGGCTTGGTCAATGCAAAGGGATAGGGGGTACTGCTGTTGTGGTTGAGGGTCGTCACGACCGGCACATTGGAGCGGCTCNNCGACCACATTCCCCGCATCATCTTTCCAGACATACTTGCCCAAGTTCAGTTGCCACCCGCCCACGGGCGCCGTGCCATTTCGGCGATAGGCCGTAGCCAAACTGTCGCGCTCCAGGACAAATGCGCTGTAGTGCCACCATGGCAGCTCCGAATAAGCGCGAAATAGGCCGGAGGGTGCCCGCGACCAGGCCGGGTCAAAGAGTGCGGTATCTGCCACAGTGCGGGCCATTCCAAACTCCAAATAATCCAGCAAGAAGTGGT
>DNWN01000093.1 GCA_003507115.1 Cryomorphaceae bacterium
TGAAGCGGCCCAAAATCCGGCCTACCACTACGTCACGGTGGTCATTGAACCCAGTGCCCCCGCGCAAACCCTGGTCTTCACGGTGAAAACCAAAAAAGGCCGAACATACAGCCACTCGTATCCCTTAGAGGCGCGTGAAGCCTCCCGACGCAGCCATATGGGCTTGGATTCGCGGGACCTCATCTACCTGGTCACACCCGACCGATTTGCCAACGGCAACCCGGTGAACGATCAAATACGGGGACTGGAGGAGCAGACCCTCGATCGGAGTGAAGGCTACCAACGCCATGGAGGCGACCTCCAGGGCTTGACGGCCCACTTGGACTACATTGCTTCTTTGGGGGCGACGGCCGTTTGGACCATGCCCGTTCTGGTCAACGATATGCCGCGTGCCTCTTACCACGGCTATGCCATCACGGACCACTACCGCGTGGATCCACGTTTTGGGGGCCACCGTGCCTACAAAGAATACGCCGAGGCCCTCCATGCCAAAGACATGAAGCTCGTCATGGACATGGTGCCCAACCACATCGGAACGGGGCACCGCTTTTACCAAAATCCCCCGGATTCCAACTGGATCAATGCCTGGCCTGGACTTCCTGAAACGGATAAAAACGGGGAAGTAGGCGAGCCCCTCATCACCAACCACCGCTACGCCACCCTCTACGACCCCTATGTGGCGCCAAGCGACCAACAGCAGTTCACGGACGGATGGTTTGTGTCGTCCATGGTGGACGTGAATCAGCGGGACCGCCATTGCGCGCAGTATCTGCTTCAAAATGCCCTTTGGTGGATTGAATCCATTGGCGTGGACGCCTTCCGGGTAGACACGTGGATTTATCCCGACCAAAACTTCTTAAACCAGTGGTCCACCGCCATTCACGCCGTCTATCCGGACTTCTTCATTTTTTCGGAGAGCTGGGTGAACAACGAGCATTCACAGCAGTATTTCTTAGACCGCCACCCCACGCTGGACGGAGCCGCAGACTTTATGATGTACAATGCATGGAAGGAGGCCTTGGAAAAGCCCACCACCTGGAAAGGGGGCCTCAATCACTTTTACTTGAATTTGGCCGCCGACTACCTCTATCGGGAGCCCGAAAATTTCATCGTTTTCCTGGACAACCACGACGAGGGCCGCTTTTTTGCCAAAGTCAAGGAGGACAAGGACCTCTACAAGATGGGCCTGGCCATGCTCTACACCATGCGCGGCATTCCCTGCCTGTATTACGGCACCGAAGTGCTCATGAAGGCTGAAAACGACCACGGCGCCATGCGCCAGGATTTCTACGGCGGCTGGCCGGGGGATGCCAAGAACGCCTTCACGGGCGAGGGTTTGAACCCAGACGAGGCCGAGGCCCTGGCCTTTGTGCATGAGCTGGCCGACCTGCGCAAAGCCCACCCCGTTATTGGCACGGGAGCCTTGCGCCAATGGGCGCCCTACAACGATGTCTACGCCTACGCCTGGAGCAACGACGAGGAAGTCCTGTTGGTGATGGTGAACCGAAACGCCAACCCGCAGTACTTTGGACTCTACCGTATGTTGGATGGGCTGAACACCCTTGACGGGCCGCAAGTCCTTTTCGAAACCAAGCCCCTAGAGGGCTACCCCCAAACTCGGGGCCTACAAGACATTGTTGATTTAGGACAGTATCGCATCGCGTCCAACGGACTGACCATCCTTAGGTTTCTGAAGCAAAAGACGAACTAATTAAGCCCTCAGCGGGTTGTATCTTTGCTGCTCAATTTAGAATGAGTCCAAATGATTAACGTATCCGCCGAAGCGGCCAAAAAAGTTGCTTCCCTCATGAATGAGGAAGGCAAGGACGTGGCTGCCAGCTATGTTCGTGTCGGGGTCAAGTCTGGAGGGTGCTCCGGATTGAGTTACGACATGGGCATTGTCGATGGCCCCGAAGAGGGCGATCAACTTTTTGAAGACCAGGGCGTCAAAATCCTCGTGGAAAAGAAAAGCCTCTTGTACCTCTTGGGGACGACCCTAGAATACAGTGGCGGATTGAATGGCAAAGGATTTTCGTTTAATAACCCTAATGCGTCGCGCACCTGCGGATGCGGGGAAAGCTTTGCCCTGTGAGCGAACAAGATCAAATTCTCAACGAGGTTACCACCTCGGAATATAAATACGGCTTTTACACGGACGTCGAGTCGGATAAGGTCCCCCCGGGCCTGAACGAGGACGTGATCCGCATGATTTCGGCGAAGAAAAACGAGCCGGAATGGATGACGGAATGGCGCTTGGACGCCTATAAAATTTGGCAAGGAATGATCGAGCCCGAATGGGCCAATGTGCACTATAAAAAGCCCGACTTCCAGGCGATCAGCTACTATTCTGCGCCCAAGAAGAAGCAAATCAATGGCCTGGATGAGGTCGATCCCGAGTTGCTCAAAACCTTTGAAAAGTTAGGCATCAGCCTGGACGAGCAAAAGCGGTTGACCGGTGTGGCCATGGACGTGGTGGTGGATTCCGTTTCGGTGGCTACTACCTTCAAAAAGACCTTGGCCGAAAAAGGCATCATCTTCTGCTCCATGAGTGAGGCCATCCAGGACCACCCAGAACTCATCAAAAAATATTTGGGTACGGTGGTCCCCAAAACAGACAATTTTTACGCGGCCCTCAACAGTGCCGTCTTTACGGACGGATCCTTCTGCTACATCCCCAAGGGCGTTCGATGCCCCATGGAGCTGAGCACCTACTTCCGCATCAACGAATCCGGCACGGGTCAGTTTGAGCGCACCCTGGTGGTGGCCGACGAAAGCAGCTATGTCAGCTACCTCGAAGGCTGTACGGCCCCGCAGCGCGACGAAAATCAGCTGCACGCCGCGGTGGTCGAACTCGTCGCCATGGACGACGCAGAAATCAAGTATTCGACCGTCCAAAACTGGTTCCCCGGCGACGCGCAGGGCAAGGGTGGGGTATTCAATTTTGTGACCAAGCGCGGTATCTGTGAGCAACGCGCCAAAATCAGCTGGACCCAAGTGGAAACGGGTTCGGCGGTGACATGGAAATACCCCAGCTGCATCCTGAAAGGCGATTACAGCATTGGGGAATTCTATTCTGTGGCCGTCACGAATAATTACCAGCAGGCGGATACGGGCACCAAGATGATTCACTTGGGCAAGAACACGAAGTCCACCATTGTGAGCAAGGGCATCAGCGCCGGCCACAGCCACAACAGCTACCGCGGTTTGGTGCGCATGGGGCCCCGTGCTGTGAATGCGCGCAATTTTAGCCAATGCGACTCCCTACTCATGGGGGACCGCTGCGGCGCACACACCTTCCCTTACATCGAGGTAAAACATCCTTCGGCCCGCATGGAGCACGAAGCGACCACCAGCAAAATCGGGGAGGACCAAATCTTTTATTGTCAACAGCGAGGTTTGGGGATGGAAGCCGCCATCGCTCTGATAGTGAATGGCTACTGCAAAGACGTCTTAAATCAATTACCCATGGAATTCGCCGTGGAAGCGCAAAAACTTTTGGCCATCAGTCTTGAAGGCTCGGTCGGATAAGCCCCCAAATACCATGTTAGAAATTGTCAACTTACACGCCAGCGTAGACGGCCAATCTATTTTGAAGGGAATCAATCTTCGGCTGGGAGCCGGAGAAGTCCACGCCATCATGGGCCCCAATGGCTCGGGNNAATGTCATTGCAGGCCGTGAAGACTACGAAATCACGGAAGGCGATATTCGCTTTAATGGGGAGAGCATCCTGGAACTAGCCCCGGAAGAGCGCGCGCACTTGGGTCTGTTTTTAAGCTTTCAGTATCCCGTCGAAATCCCCGGCGTCACCGTCTCCAATTTTATCAAGACGGCCATCAACGAAATCAAGAAGGCACGGGG
>DNWN01000009.1 GCA_003507115.1 Cryomorphaceae bacterium
GCACTCAAGGAAGCCCGCACGGAAACGAATCCCACCGAGCATTCAGCCTTACTTTGCCCGGCCACTTAGTGCTTTCAGCCCTGGGAATCGATTCAGCGCAGAATGAAATTTGGGCGTGCTTCGGCCCATTCGAATTTCGGCAAAGGCATACAAGGATTGTTGGTAGTCGCGGTAGGAGACGTACCAGTTTTCGGGTTGGATCAGCGTTTCCATTTCGAGAAAACGCTGGAAATTTCCCTGGTCTGCATAGGCAATCATCAGGGCGATTCGTGTCATGTCGAGATCCAAGGAGGCTGACCAATGGATGCGCTCGGCTTCAAAGGCTTTAAACTGCCCAGCAATTTGGAGCACATCCTCCCCGTAGCCCAATACGGCCATGATGGGGAAGGCTTCCATGCCGAGGAGGTGGTGCATGTGCCGTGGGGCACTATCAAAGGCATCTGCAAAGGTCTCCAGAATATGGCCATCGAGGGGCTCTTGGCGGATCCAGTGGGCNNAGGTATTGGCTGGCTAAATAGCGCGAGTTCAAAATGGGATAGCGGTTTGCATCGTAGCCTTCCGCGATGATGGCATCCAGATGAGGCAGGGCGCTGGAATAATCGCCTAGAAAGAAAAACCGCATGCTCAGCATGCCGTGGGTATAAATATCCCCCCCAATTCGGTCGTGGAGGGCATGTATCACATACATGAAGTACCCGCCTTGCAAGGTGCTGTAGTCGGTGAAAAAGTGGACGGCCCACTCCACAATTTCAGGGATGGCAATAAAGGCTTCTGCCTCTTGAACGGATTGTACGCGTCGACGCAAGAGTTGGCCGAGCGAATTGGTGAAGAACATTTTGACCCCATTGCTTTCCTCGTTGGCGTTCCATGCGGGGCTTTGCAGCCAAGGAATCCATTCATCGTAGGGGGCATCGGAAAACGTCTCGTGAAGAATGTAGAGGAGGACGGATTGGGCTTGGCGGTCTTCTTGGAGCGCGGCCAAAACTAGCTCATCGCGTTCCGTTTGGGTCCATGCTTTTTTGGACAGCGTTTGGGTCCACAGATTGTAAAAGGCATGCCGCTCGCTCGATTGATGGAAATCCATGTAGCTTGGAAAACCGATGTAGCGCGCATAAATGTTTAGAACGCTTGGACGCGGTTCCCCTCCTTGGGCCAAACCGAAGAAGCGCCGAATGGTATTGTAGCTGACGAGTTCGCCTGTGGACTCGAAGATGGCCGTCTCCAGATCCATGGCGTCTGACTTGTTCAATATGGGGCGGCCAAATTGCCGAACGATGGCTCGCTTTAGGGGTCCAGTAGGCATGAAGGGGTCTCGTTTGGATTTGTTTTGGTACACGGAATGTACCTCAAAAAAAGCATACATCTTTGCGCCCGCGATGAATTCCCCCTTGGAAACCCTTTTTCAGAGTGTCAGCGGACCCCATTGGTCGGCGGGCGCAGAGCTCATGAGCTTGCTGCTGTTTGCGCGGGCCAACACGTTGTGGCGTTCCAAAGGAATGCGTTCAACCCCTTTGGCGATGTTAATGATTCGCTCGGCCATATCGGTAACGCTGGTATGTACACTGACGTGGGCTCAGGGCGTCGCCTTACCGGGCTGGGGGACCTGGACTCCTGTACAATTGGCTACGGTCTTATTGGGCATGTTTGGCGGATGGGGTTTGCTGCTATTTGCCACCAGTCTGAGCCAATTGCCTTCGCGGTTGGTCTTTTTTGGAGGAACAGTCCACCTCTTTTTTGGAGCGGCCATGGGATTTTTTGTCTTGGGCGAAGAAATTGGGCCAGTTCGGGGAATGGTCTTGGCCCTCTTGCTGACGGCCCAAATAGTTCTTTGGTGGAAGGACCGCCAGACCTGGCTGGCCATGCCGCGGGTTCAACGTTGGATTCCCTTCGTGATCGGATTCATCTGGGGGATGTACTATCCGAGTATTGGCGTCGTGCAGTCACAACTTGGCGTATGGAATACGATTGTCCTCACGGAATACGGTGTTTTTCTCACCCTTTTGGGCGCTTTTGCGGTGCAGATCCGTTCACAATGGACGGGTTTCACCCAGGGGGTTCATTATCGCCAAATGGGGGAGCAAGCTGTCTTGAGTCTGTTGGGTCAGAGCTTTTCCGCCTTGTGCATTGCATGGGGCGGGGTCGTTTTACATAGTATTTTGACGAATTTTTCCGTGATTATCAACGTTTCGGCATTTCGGCTCCGATTTGGAGAGCGCATCGACTGGCGCTACATGGGGTTTTTCGTTGCGTACGGTTTACTGATGGTTTTGATGACCTATGCAGATTGATACCTCCGGGGCTTTTCTTGTCTAAGCCTTAGGAAGCCCAGCTTAAACGGAAAATTCCATGGTGGGCCATAATTTAGGGTCACCTAATACACCAAAAGATGACCTTAGATTCTGCCGTTCAACGAATGGCTGACGAATTGAAGCGGGTCCGTCCTTTTGAATCCTTACCGATGCAGGCACTGCGACAGTTAGCCGTGTCTGTGCACATGGATTTCTTCGAAGGCCTGGACGCTTTAGAACCAAATGCAGAGCCCGCCACAAGTTATTACATTGTGCTGCGAGGGGCCTTTATTTTACGCCAGGGGAGCGAGGTCATCGGACATCACAAGGGTCCGGCAATCTTGGGTTGGAACGAGGCGATGCATGGTCAAATCAGTGAATTCGAAGTCTTATTCACGGAAGAATCCGTCGTCTTAGAAATGCCTGTGTCCGAAACCCGCTATCTCCTTGGGCAATTTCCGGAATTAGAAACCTTTATGGATTCCTCCTGCGGCTACGTCGTTCAAATGGCGGATTGATATTTTTTTGGTTCGGCTCCTTCACGGGCCTCTCCTCAGAAGGCGGAGGATCGAAGGAATTCCACTCGTATTTATGGGAAATATGAAAGCAAAAAAACAGCCCCATCGCTGGGGCTGTTTGGAAAAAATGTAATCGGTTGCTTACAATTTGAATCGGCAAGAGGCGCTGAAAATGCGACCATTAAATCCAAATTGGTTGACCTCCCAAGGATACATGAAGCGACCCCCTAAGTCTGTGACAGGGTCTCCTTTTGGATCGATCACATCGGGATACACATCCAAGAGATTGTTGATGCCAAATGAAAGGCTGCACTTCTCTGACATGGGGTATGTGAAGCTCAAGTCGGTGACCCACTTTGCTGCAAAGGTTTGGTCTTTGGACGGATCTCCAGCATGCTGCCATGTCACGCTACCAAAGTAGGTATTGGTCAAATTCAGGCTCCATTTTTCGTGATTGTAGTCCAGCCCGGCAATCAATTTGGTTTGAGGGCGTGAAGAAAGGATTCGGCCCTGCTCCTTGCGATCGAAAATATCAACCCCGGCGGAGGCGATGGCCGAAGGGGTGGTGATATTACCCACGATGGACGTTTGGTTTAGGTTCATCGCCAAGTTGATATCTAAAGATCCGGTCCCTAGTCCCAAGCCTTGATATGTGCCCACCAAATCAACACCTTGGGTATTGGTGTTCACCGCATTCACAAAGAACTTCAAGGATGTGATTTGATTTGCTGCCAAGATTTGGCCCACGGCAGAAGTCGTGTCCGAAGAGGCAATGGACGACGAATACACGATGCGATCGTTCACATCGACAGAATACACATCCGCAGAAATGTTGATGTGACTACCCACTTTGGCCGTGAATCCAGCCGAGATGTTTTGAGCCGTCTCTGCCTTCAGTGACTCTACGCCCAGAAGGCGCACCACAGAACTCTCGTTGTTGAAAGTTCCTTGGTTGCTAATGGTTCCGCCTGATACAAGGGTCTGGATATTAGACAAGTGAATCTGATGCAGGCTTGGTGCACGGAAGCCCGTGGAGTAGGAAGCCCGCATGGAAACATTGTCATTGATCCGGTAGCGTCCACTGGCCTTGTACGAGAAATTCTGTCCGAAATCGGAGTAGTTTTCCAATCGAGCCGTGATGCCAACCAGTAAGGCCTCACTCACGTCGTAGTCAACGCCCGCATACATACCAAAGTTGTAGCGCATGGCATCGACCGCATTTTGAGGCTGCAAGCCCGGGAAAGACTGCGCGCCATTGCCAAAGTAGCTCGCCTCGTCCCCTGCGCGCGCTTGGAAGCGCTCCGTCCGGAATTCAGTTCCCAAAGAGAGGAAAGCTTTCGAATTCAAGCGACGAGCAATATCCATGTTCGTCACCTGATTTGAAAACGAATATCCTCCTGGGTAGAATGTCGTCGGACTCGCCGACCCCATACCTGTGTTCAGGGAGTTGCGGACGGTGTAGTTGACGGAATTGCTTCCAACCATGTGGCTCACATCGTACATGTACTTTCCTTGTGTTCCCTTCACTCCGACGCCGAAGGTGATATCGTTGATATCCACTTCAAACGTGGGTTGAAAGCCCTCCCCGGAGGGGTAAAGACCAAAGGTGTTGGAAATCCAGTACGGGGTGCGATACAAGGCGTAGCTGATTCCTCGGCGATACACGGATCCACCAAACGAATAGACCTCCATGTTCTCATTTACTTCATTCGAGTAGTTGTAGAAAACAGAATTGGTGGTCATGTTGGGCATTCCCACGCGCATACCCAGATTGGGATTGGCTTGGGTCCAGCTATTGTTGACTCCAAAAAGGTAGTCTTGGCCGGGCTCTCCTGCTCGGTTGGTCTCATTTTGGTCCTCATAGGCCATGCTGACCGTGAGCTTGCCCGTATTCCCGACACTCGCTCCGGTCGTCATTTGGAAGCCTTGGATCAGGCCGTCTCCTTGTTGAGTGATGCTCGTATACGCATTGCCAGATGTCATGTCGACATCATTTTTGAGGATGATGTTGATGACTCCCGCGATGGCATCCGAGCCATACTGAGCCGAGGCTCCATCGCGAAGAACCTCAATTCGGTCGATGGCCCCGACAGGAATACTCTTCATGTCCACGCCCACCTCGCCTTTACCGGGTGTATCATTGATGTACACGAGGCTGGAGGCGTTTTTCCGCTTTCCGTTGACAAGAATCAAGGTGCGGCTTGGTCCTAGGCCGCGCAAATCTGCGGGGTCAAAATGGGCGGTGGCATCGGAAATAGTTTGCTGTGTGGAGTTAAATGAAGGCAGGCGGTAATGCATCATTTTATCCAAGCTGAACTGGCCGGAGGAAGCCAGATCCTTCATTTTTAAATTGTCAATCGGAACGGTACTTGTTAAGCTCGTTCTGGGCAAGAATCGAGATCCGACGACAGAGACCTCATCGAGGATCGTGTCTTGTAGACCTTGGCCTGCGGAGGAAAAGCTTAGAACAGCTAAGCCAACACAGCCCAATACATGTAGGTGCTTCATACAAAGTAGATTTAGGTTTATTTGTGAATACTATACTAGACAATTTTAGTCAAACCAGAACCACAGGCTCCTATATTTTATTAACATAAGGTGTTGATAATCAATAATTCATGTAAAAATTACACTAAGTAAAAATCTCAGAAATTAGGCGGTCAGATTTTTCAAATTCTAATCGAAACGCCCCACAAGAATCTTTTACCTTGCACTCGATGAAATGGACGGTCCTTGTCCCAACCCACAATGAAAGCGATGTGCTCGAGCGCTGCTTGAGCTCTGTGGGCGATTTGGCAGATGAACTCTTAGTGGTGGACTCATACAGCACGGATGGCACGCTGGCCATTGCGGAGAGATTCGGTGCGAAGATTCTGCAGCGGGAGTATGAGCATTCCGCCTCTCAGAAGAATTGGGCCATCCCCCAGGCCAGTCATCC
>DNWN01000030.1 GCA_003507115.1 Cryomorphaceae bacterium
GCGCGAAGCGCGAGCCCTCTAGCCTCCTAGCTTTCTAGCTACCTAGCTCTCTAGCCACCTAGCCATTTTCTCGGCCCGGTATTTGTGCTAGGTTTGGGGTAAACCCCCACCCTATGAAACTCTCCTATGTTTGGGTCCTTGTCGCCCTGTTCGCCTCCGTCTCTCTTTCGGCTCAAAAAACCACCCGGCATCATGAACTCGGTATCCAACTGGAGCAGTCCTACGGCTTCATGTATGGGGCGCCGCTGAACTTTAAGACACTCTACAAGGTAGGGGCCTCCGACAAAGCCGTTTGGCGCTTCCAGGTAGGGAATATGCAGTTTGGCCGCAACTACTACGAGCCCAGCCAACAACGATCTTCATGGATGAGCGTGGGTGGTTCCATCGGCCGGGAGTGGCGCAAGGAAATGAATGCCGATTTGCGCTTTTTCCATGGGCCCCTGATCGGCGCTGAGATGAGCATGAGCCGTTCCGTCTCCGATGTGCCCCCTGGAACGGACAACAGCTATTTCTACATTATGCCAAACGTCATATACGTGCTTGGCATTCAATACCGCATCAACCCCTCTTTGTATGTGGCGGCAGAAATTCATCCCGGCTTCAACACGCAATTCAATTACAACGATGGCCACTGGTCGCCCAACCGCTACATGTCCGGGGGGATGAATGGCCAAGTGGCACTCTTATCGGTAGCCTATCAATTTGAAACGTATAGAAAGGGAAAGACCAAGAAGGCGCGCGGAATCGTTCAAACTCCGGAATAACCTCCATGCCAGGTCTGGCATGCCCGCAAGGTTGAGGGGGGCTCCCCTTATGCCCTTTAACCCTTCGACTCTCCTTACTCCACCGTGACCGACTTCGCCAAGTTGCGAGGCTGGTCCACGTTGCAGCCGCGCAAAACAGCTACGTGGTAGCTCAAGAGCTGCAGGGGGACGGTAGTCAATAGTGGGCTCAAGCAGTCCAGGGTATCGGGAATTTCGATGACCGCATCCGACAAGGCCTTGATCTCCTTCTCATCCATGCCCGTGATGGAAAGCACACGGCCTTTGCGGGCCTTGACCTCTTGGACGTTGGACACGAGCTTTTCATACATGTCGCCTCTGGGCGCCACGATGATAATGGGCATTTGCTCGTCGATCAGGGCGATCGGGCCGTGCTTCATTTCGGCGGCGGGATAGCCCTCGGCATGGATGTAGCTGATCTCCTTGAGTTTGAGCGCGCCTTCTAGGGCGACAGGGAAGTTGTAGCCTCGGCCCAAAAAGAGGGCATTGGTCGACTCCACCATGTCCGCGGACAGGGTCTTGATGCGCTCGTTCAAATCCAGCATGGATTCGATTTTGGCGGGAATTCGAGCCAACTCCTGGGCGATTTCCGCCGCGCGTTCTGCGGAGAGATGCCCTTTGGCTTGGCCCAAATACATCGCGATCAAGGTCAAAACCGTCACTTGCGCAGTAAATGCCTTCGTGGAGGCTACCCCGATTTCGGGCCCTGCATGGGTGTACGCGCCAGCGTGGGTTTCACGCGCGATGGACGAGCCCACCACGTTGCACACCCCAAAGACGGTGGCCCCCGCCTGCTTGGCCATCTTAATGGCTGCTAGGGTATCGGCTGTTTCCCCGGATTGCGAAATGGCAATCACCACATCCTTGGGACCAATGACCGGGTTGCGGTAGCGGAATTCCGACGCATACTCTACCTCTACGGGGATGCGCGCCAAATCTTCCAAGAGGTACTCGCCCACCAGGCCGGCGTGCCACGAGGTGCCACATCCGATGATGAGTATGCGCTGGGCCTCCAGCAAGGCATCGCTGATGCTCTCCAATCCGGCCATTTTGACCATGCCTGTTTGCATATCCAGGCGACCGCGCACGGTGTCCCGGATGCTCTTGGGCTGCTCAAAAATCTCCTTGAGCATAAAGTGTTCATATCCGCCCTTTTCAATACTATCCAAGTCCAACTTGAGCTGATGGATTACCGCATCGACGGGGAGGTCGGAGGCAATTTGGCGCACGGCCACCCCTTTGCGGGACACCACGGCCATTTCGCCATCTTCCAGGTAAATGACCTTCTTGGTGCTATCCAAGAAGGGTGTGGCGTCGGAACCCACAAAGTATTCATTGTTGCCCAATCCGAGGACCAAGGGCGAACCCAAGCGTGCCACCACCATGTGGCCCGGCTCGTCCTTGGACATAACCGCAATCGCGTACGCCCCAACAACCTCGTTGAGGGCCAAACGCACCGCTTGGTCCAGCTCGACCTCTTCCTGATCTTGAATGTATTCGATAAAGTTGACCAACACCTCCGTATCCGTATCGCTATGGAAAACATAGCCTGCTTTCGACAACAGTTCTTTGAGGGCGGCGAAGTTCTCAATGATGCCGTTGTGCACCATGACCAACCGCCCGGAATTGGACGCATGTGGATGCGAATTGGGGTCGTTGGGTTCCCCGTGGGTCGCCCAGCGTGTGTGACCGATGCCCATGGTCGCCGACGGAGCCGTCCCGACGATGGCCTCTAGGTCCGCCACTTTGCCTTTACACTTGAACATATCCAAGTGCCCATTAAACAAAGCCACCCCGGCTGAATCATAGCCGCGGTATTCTAAACGTTTAAGTCCCTGAATGAGGATGGGATATGCTTCACGCGTACCGAGATAGCCGACAATGCCGCACATAAGCAGGTAGTTTTGGTGCTAAACGGGTGAGGTTTAGCGAGGTTTGGTTACGTACAAATCTAAGCGAATCGGATCAAATGGATCCAAATTGCCATTGAGGACCGCTCGGGCTGCCGAGGAGGACATGCGGTCGGGCACCAACAAAATCTTGGCCTCCGCCGAATCTTTTCCGCTGAGCCATTGTTGCACAAACTTGGTGATTTCCAGTGTGTACGCGCGATCTCGGAGGACAGAACTCACCACCAAGTCGCCACCGGGGTTGCCATTGAGGTATTCCGTGAGGAGGCGGCGGTCATTTCCTTCGATTAATAATGCGGTTAATTTGACCGGCGTGGCATAGGACAAAGCGGAGCCTTCCCGGACGGGAATGCGCAATTCGGCGTAGTTCACAAAGTAATTCGAGTCCTGGATCGCTTTCAAACCGACTAAATCCACGACCGTCACCGCGCCCCCCATGCCCTGCACGTAGGTGGTGATTTCGCCTGCCACCGTGTCTTGGGTGGTGAGGTCAAATTCGGCTTGGCTCTTGTCAAAGGCAAAGCTGTTTACCGAGTTCACCACATTCCACGCCAACAAATCGTAGACACCGTAGCCAGGACCCACCGTGTCCGTGCGCAAACTGTCATTCGTGAAGAAGAAGCGGACGCGCATGTCTTGGTCGCCTGGGGAGAACTGGTAGATGGCCTTGTTCCCAGCGTGTCCTTGGACATAGAATCCGCGGAAATACTCCAAAAAGGCCGTGTTACTCTGGAAGTTACCGCTGGTGGTGTCCACCGCAGCATCCACAATCGTCGATTGGAAAAACGCGGTATTCAATCGCAAGCCAATGACCTCGTTCGGCGCGCCCATGCCCGGAAGTCGACGTTTACGTCCAGGCTGGGGTTGAATCACCGTATCCGCCAGGACCGTCGATCCCGTAAAGACCGAGCTACCGTAGAACATACTATCGCTGCTAAGATGCTGGTCCAAATGACTCACCGTCAAGCCAAACGGGGCTGAGGTGTCTCCGTAGAAGCCAACGAACGGCAGATACATAAAGACGGAATCCACCGTGGCACTATCGCCAAAGTCTGGACCGATAGTGCTCAAGATGATTTGGGTGGCAAAACTGGCCGTCGCCTCCCCGAATACGGGATCTACATACGATCCCAGCATGAGAAAGGACGGCTTCATGGTGAATAGCGAGTCGAAGGGCTCGGTATAACTCACCACCGACACGCTTTCGAGCTTGCCAATTTTGAGCGCGTTTTGGTCGACGAAGTCCAAGCCTATTTCTCCCGTGTTCCGTTCACACGAAGCCAGGCCAATCAGGGCGATGCCCAAAACGGTGAAGGATATACGCATGGGAACCTTACGCGAAAAGGGACTCGTAGAATGCGCCTAGGGCCCCGGGATCTGTCAGATAGGGTGCTCCATCATGTATCGGGACACCCGCCGCCTTGGCGGCGTCCAATTGCGTGGACGGAACATCCGGGGTCATTTGAAGTACGGCATCCACGTGTGCCACGGCACCGGCATACAGGTTGTCCGCAGTTGGGGTTTTAAAGGCATCCATGTTGGACAGCCCGTCAAACTCCATGCCGCGGGATAATCCCTCATCGAGACTTCCTTCGAAGCCATCGCCAAACAAGCTGTAAACCAACTTGGTATCCTTAAAATGAGGGTCGTCTCCATTGAATTGACGGATATACGCCGGCATGGGCGTACTCATCCAGCCCATAAAGTGAACCACATCGGGTTGCCAGCCCAGTTTTTTAATCGTTTCAATGACGCTCTTGGAGAAGAACAAACTGCGCTCTCCATTGTCCGCATAGAAGGTATTATCCTTGTCTACTAGGGTGCCTTTGCGCTTGAAATAGTCTTCGTTGTCGATGAAATACACTTGGATTCGAGCACCGGGCACAGAGGCCACCTTGATGATCAAAGGCTGATCCAAGTCGTTGATTACCACATTGATGCCACTAAGTCGAATCACCTCATGTAACTGATGGCGGCGCTCATTAATGGTCCCAAAGCGCGGCATGAAGACCCGAATCTCATTGCCTTGCTCATTCATTTTCTTCGGGAATGCCAAACCTGCCTTGGATAGCGGACTATCTGGAAAGTAGGGTTTAATCTCATGTGAGATATAGAGGATGCGTCGTTTCGCCATTGCGGCAAAGGTACGAAATTTTGCCTCGAGCGCTCATTTTCCCGCATTCTAGCGGTAGTTTTAGCCCCGGTCTATGGATATTTTACGGCTTTCTTCACACTCCGAATGGATTCGATCCCGCGAAAGCCTCCCAAAAGGGCAGCGTATCGGGTTTGTTCCGACTATGGGAGCCCTCCATACGGGCCATTTGGCCTTGGTGGAACAAGCCCGCGAAACGTGTGATTTTGTGGTGGCCAGCATCTTTGTGAACCCCACGCAATTCAATAATTCTGAAGACTTTGCCGCCTATCCGCTGGACCTAGAAAACGACCTCCTCGCACTGGAATCAGCTGGCTGCTCTGCCGCCTACTTTCCATCGGTGTCCGAAGTTTATCCTCACGGGGCCAAATCCCGCGCCATGGACCTTGGAGGCCTCGATACTGTCCTCGAAGGGGCCCTGCGCCCCGGCCATTTTCAAGGCGTTGCCACGGTGGTGGATCGGCTCTTTGATTTGATTCAGCCAGATGTCGCCTTTTTTGGCCAAAAAGACTACCAACAAGTCAAAGTGATTGAGCGCGTGGCCGCCCTCCGCGGAGGCCAACCGCACATCGTGGCTTGCCCTATCGTTCGGGAGCCCCACGGCCTCGCCATGTCCTCCCGGAACCGCCGCCTCAGCCCCACACAGCGCGAGGCGGCTGCGGCGATCTTCCAAGCCTTGCGCTTTGCCGAAGCGGAATTGCGTGAATTCCCTGTTCCGCCGCGTGCCCTCAAGCTCGAGATGCGCCGCATCATCCAAGAGTCCGGCGTCTTGCAGGTCGAATCCATCGATTTTGCCCTGGCCCACAGCCTCAGGCCCATCACGGATGGCGAGGCCTACCTGGACCGCTATCCAGAGCCGGTTCAAGCCTTTGTCTCAGCCTATGCCGGGGAGGTGCGCCTAATTGATACCCACCGAATTGTGGCGGAAGGGCATGTGCCCGACTCCGAGGTCTGACCCCCGAATCCCGGCCATTCCGCCTGAACTTCTGCCCCATTCTCGGGTTCAATATGGCTGGGAAACCTGGGGTACATCCCCTACTTTTGCGCCGCCATGACGATTGAAGTACTCTACAGCAAAATTCACCGCGTTCGGGTTACCGGCGCAGACCTGAACTACATCGGCTCGATTACCATCGATCGCAACCTCGCCACGGCGGCCCATTTGGTCGAAGGACAGAAGGTGAGCATCGTTAACATCAACAATGGCGAACGCTTGGATACCTATGTCATCTATGGGGCACCCGACAGTGGAGAAATCACGTTGAACGGTCCCGCGGCGCGGAAAGTGCAAAAAGATGACCTCATTATCATCATTTCCTACGCGGCGATGACCGTGGAGGAGGCAAAGTCCTACCAGCCCGTCGTACTTTTCCCCGACGAATCAACCAACCGACTCAACTAACCTCTCTATGGCAAAAATTGCTCTCCCCGGATGGCTTCGAACGACGGGGTTTGCCCTTTTCGCCGTGGGCTTGCTCTACTTCGCGTTTGATGGCGTGGATCTTCAAACGGTCTGGACGTCGGCCCAAGAAGCCCATTGGGGTTGGATTGGTCTGAGTGTGGCCCTAGGCTATATCGCCATACTCAGTCGAGGACAGCGTTGGACCTATGTGCTGAAACACTTGGGTTATTCCACGAGCATGTGGCGTGCCGTCCATGCCACGGGCATCGGATACCTCGTAAACATGGCCATTCCCCGGGCCGGGGAGGTCGCCCGCGCCACGGCGCTCCATCGCGCCGAAAAGATTCCCGTGAATGTCCTTATCGGAACCATCGTGATTGAACGAACCATCGATTTGGTGATGATGGCGGGGCTCTTGGGCTTGGCCTTCTTGGGTGCCTCGGAAGAGCTGAGTGCCCTGATCGACATCACGCAACAGAATGCCGATGGCAGCCCCAAAGAAGCGGGATTCCCCTGGGGTCCGATTATCGGCTACCTCCTCCTCGCATCCGCCCTCGGGGCCTTCCTCTTCCGAAAGCGCATTCAAGCCAGCCCTCTCTATGCCAAACTCCGCGAGTTTCTCCGAGGCATGTTGGAGGGGATCAAGGCCGTGGGGCAGCTTGAAAATAAATGGGCCTTTTGGGCGCACACGTTCTTTATCTGGGGCTGCTACTACTTCATGGTGTATGTCTGCTTTTTTGCCATGCCCTTCACCTTTCATTTCTCCCCAGCCCAAGGCCTCTTTGTTATGATGGCTGCGAGCTTGGGCATCTTAATTCCTGTTCCTGGCGGCGTCGGGGCCTACCACTATTTGGTGGCCATGGCCCTCGTGGTGCTAGGCCTGCCCTATGCCCAAGGCCTCGCCTTTGCGACCATTGTCCATGCGGCCCAAGCCTTTATGCTTTTGAGTTCAGGCGTCATTGGGCTGATTGGGTTGTCTGCGAAAAAAGGCCGAACTTCCTAACATGGCCAAGACAAAGAAAGCCTGGTTCTGCCAGTCCTGCGGAACACAGCATCCCCAGTGGATGGGCCAATGCAAGTCCTGCCATGCGTGGAACACCTTAGTCGAGGAAGTCCTCGAGCGCGAGAGCGCCCCCACCTCCTGGGCGGACCCCCAGGCGGGCCTAGAGCGCGCTAAAGCGATGCCTCTTTCCGAGGTGGACCGCCACGCTGAACAGCGTCACGCCACGGGCGATGCCGAGTTGGACCGCGTTTTGGGAGGCGGGCTCGTTCCAGGTAGTATTGTTTTGCTCGGGGGCGAACCCGGCATTGGCAAGTCCACCCTCCTTCTCCAAATTGCCCTCGGACTCGGCGAAAAAGTCTTGTATGTAAGCGGTGAGGAAAGTGCCCAGCAAATCCGGATGCGCGCAGAGCGCGTGGGCCTGCAGGGAAAAGGGTGCCACGTGCTCGCCGAAACCTCTACCGCCAAAATTTTACAGTCCGCCGAGCAGCTCAAGCCCTCGGTATTGATTGTGGACTCCATCCAAACGGCCCACAACCCGCAATTGGATTCGGCCGCAGGTTCAGTCTCGCAGATTCGCGAAGCCACGGCCGAATTCCTGCGCTACGCCAAAGCCCGCCACGTTCCGGTCATTTTGGTCGGGCACATCACCAAAGACGGCCACTTAGCGGGACCCAAGGTCTTGGAGCACATGGTCGACGTTGTGCTGCAATTTGAAGGCGACCGCCACCACCTCTTCCGCATGCTTCGCGCCCTCAAAAACCGATTTGGGAGCACCCAAGAATTGGGCATTTATCAAATGCATGGCCATGGACTCCAGGGCGTCGCCAATCCCAGTGGATTGCTTCTGGGCCAGCGCGAAGAGGGCCTCAGTGGATCCGCCGTGGGCATCCCCTCCGAAGGCATGCAACCCTTGCTGGTGGAGGTCCAAGCCCTCGTCAGTTCGGCCGTCTACGGCACGCCACAACGGGCCTGTACGGGTTTTGATACCCGCCGTCTCAATATGCTTTTGGCGGTCCTCGAAAAGCGCTGCGGCTTCCGATTGGGGGCCAAAGATGTCTTCCTCAATGTCACCGGAGGGCTACGCGTGGAGGACCCCGCCTTGGACCTCGCTGTTTGTGCAGCCATTCTCTCGAGCAACGCAGACATCCCCATTCCCTCCGGAATGGCCTTTGCGGCGGAGGTAGGTTTGGGCGGAGAAATTCGGCCCGTTCACCGCATTGAGCAACGCATCAATGAGGCAGGGAAACTCGGATTTGACCACGTATTCTGTGCGCGGCAAAATGGCGTGAATGCCGGAACCATGCAGGGCGTGCAAGTCGTCCCGGTTCGCCGCATGGAAGATCTCGTCACGGCCTTGTTTGGCTAAGACGGTTACGGGACACCGGGGCCCTTTTCTACAAACGTTGATGGCGCGCCAGGCCACATGGGGCTGCGAGCGCTATGCGGCTAGAACGGCGATTAGTTCCCGACCAAATTGACCAGCTCGTCGAGATTCGGCGTGATGATGATCTCGGTACGGCGGTTGCGCGCTTTGTTCTCGGGGGTATCGTTGGCGGCCACGGGCATAAATTCACCCCGTCCAGCCGCNNCCGTTGGGGCTCAATGCCCTTGTTGACCAAGATTTTCACCACGGAGGTGGCGCGCATGACGCTCAAATCCCAGTTGTCTTTGACACTTGTCTTGCCGAAGTAGGCATC
Organism: Cryomorphaceae bacterium; assembly: GCA_003507115.1. GTDB lineage: Bacteria > Bacteroidota > Bacteroidia > Flavobacteriales > Schleiferiaceae > TMED14. The sequence goes on from DNWN01000030.1 coordinate 8,947, forward strand.
ATCGTCCGTGTGGCCTTCAACGGCAATGCGGAGATCTTTATTCTCGGCAAGCACCTTGGCCAGTTGGGCCAGCGCCGCAGCGCCATCTGCCTGTACGTCCCAGGAGCCCGAGGCAAACATGAGGCGGTTATCGAGGCTGACATAGACCTGGCCATTGCGCATTGAGACGGTGAGGCCGCGGTTTTCAAATCCCAGAAGGGCATCGGCAATGCGTTGGCGGAAATAGGCGGCGGTCGAGTCCTTGCGAGCCAATAAGCTTTCGAGTTCATTCACCCGAGCTGCGCGCTGCTTGAGGGCGGCTTCCACAGCGATCAAGCGGTCTTGCTCGCGCTTGAGGGAGTCTTCCTTGCTGGCCAGTCGGCGGGCAATTTTTTCCATCTGCTCGAGCATGGCCTTGTTTTCACGCAAGTTGGCTGCCGCGAGCGAATTGTTATTCTTTAAAGCGTAGTCATAGTTCGCCTCCAAATCGGTGTAGGCCCGCAGCAACGTGCGGTACTGGGATCCCTGAGAGGTGGTGTCGCGGAGCAAGGAGGAAAAGGCCTCTTCGATGCGAAGGCGCTTCGCTTCGCATTCGACCAAGGCCGTGGATGCCTTGTCGGTACGCACTTTCATGGCTTCATTTTCTGCCACGACTTGGTCGTAGCTCGTTTGCAATTCGGCATGTACTTTGGGCGAAACACAGGAAACGGCCAAAGCGGCGGGCAGAGCGGCAAGAAGGAGGAGGCGGGATACAGAACGCATAGCGAAGGGGTGAGGTTTATTCAAAGGTAGTCGGCAAATCCCATTCCAAAAGCACGGGGCAGTGATCGGAAAGGAGGGCTTGGGTCAAATGCACACAGCGCTGGGCCCCTGCCACCGCGGCGGGACTGAGCCAAAATCCATCGATGCGCCATCCCACATTCCGCTCTCGGGAACGCGACTGTAGGCTCCACCATGTATACTGCTCCCCTTCGGGATGGAAAAGGCGGAAGGCATCCCGCCATCCCGCGTCCTCCAGGGCATCCAGCCAGGACCGTTCCTCATGGGTAAATCCCGGAACCCCATCCAAGCGAATTGGGTTGTGAATGTCGATGGCGCGGTGGCACATATTCCAATCTGCCCCAATAATGACCTGAGGCACTTCCGCTTCGACACGCGCGACGTAGGCCCGAAAATCCGCCAAGAACTGCAACTTAAACGCCTGCCGTTCGGGCTTCGAGGCGCCCGAGGGGAAATACACGTTCAAAAGCGTGACGTCCGGAAAGTCAATCCGCATGACGCGGCCCTCGGAATCGTATTCGGGATGACCCATGCCATGCGAAACCGCGAGAGGCGGACGTTTGGAAATCACGGCCACCCCCGAGTAGCCCTTTTTGGCCGCCGAATGCAAGGAGGTCCAACAACCAGGAAATGTCTGGGCCAAGAAGTCCGCATCGTCAAAACGCACCTCCTGAAAAAGAAGAAGGTCCGCTTGGGTGGTTTCCCACCAGCGGACCAATCCTTTCTTTAAGCTGGCCCGAATGCCATTTCCATTCAGGCTAAGTATGCGCATGCCTTCGGCTTAGTTGAGGGCCAAACGGGCCTCGCCAATTTTTTCTGTGGCCGAGTAGACATCTAAGGTGTAGGTGCCTGGGGCCAGGTCCGTACGCACATTGAAGACAATGCAACATCCCGTGGGCTCTCCATTAAACTGTACCACTTGGGAAGCGCTGTATAAAATCGTTTCGCTGCCCACCACCATGGTGCGGTCTTTGCCGTCTGCGGCGAGGACGCGTCCGTCTGGGGTGTTGATGCGGAGGTAGAGGGTGTATTCACCCTTCTTTGCTACTAAGTTCTTCGCGATGGTCATGCAGGCTTTCATGCGGTTGGCCTTGCTGGCTGAGGTCGTCGCCTTCTCCACCCCCTTGTTGCTCACGCGGTAGGCGCTGGCCTCCATACTGCTGAGTTGGAGCTTGGAAGCCTTAACGACTTCTCCAGACAATTGAGTATTCGTCGTTGTCAGAACCTCGTTCTTTACGACTTCTTCGGTCAAATCCGTAGCCAGAGAGTCCTTCACAACGACCAGGGCGGCATATGCTTGATTCACCGAATCCACCTGCTCGGTCAAGCGGGCAATCTTCTTGCGCAAGGAGAAAACTTCTCCGCGCATGCTCTTCAGTTGTGACGCAGAGGCCGCGTTGATGCGTTCGACCTTTTCGATCATGGCATTCAAACGTGCTGTCTCTTGAGCGATATAGGTGTTTAGGCTATCATTCGCCGAGGTTTGGGCGGCCAAATCACGCTTGTAATCTTCCAATTGAGTAATCAAGGCTGCTTTCTCCTCTTCCAGATCATTGACTTGGTTGGTTTGGTTCAACGCGAAATACGCGAGGGCCGCCACCAGGGCGAGAAGGAGGAAAATAATGTTCCGTTGGCGTTTAGCAGACGAATCTTGGCTCATAATGATGGGATATTTGGCTACAAATGTACTTTTTCTACCGCTCTTTTTTAGATAAAATGTGGCCAAGAACCTGCATTTCATGCCCTTCCGAGCTGGAATACTTCGAAGAATGGCTTTGTTCCACCTGTCTGGATCGTTTGTGGGAGGCCCAAATTCGAAAAAACACTTCCCTTCCAAGTTGCGACAGTGCCCAGGCATGGCTGGACTTTGATGCTGTACAAGGATGCATGCATCAACTCAAATTTGGCGAGCGGCCCGAATTGGGCCACTACCTCGGGCGATTGTACGCGCAAATGCATGAACGACCAGCGGTAGAGGCCCTGATCCCCCTTCCTCTATCCACCCGAAGGCAGCGGCAACGGGGGTACAATCAATGCACCTGGATATGCCATGGCCTTGCCGAAGTGTGGGACCTTCCCGTCTGGACGCATGTGCTCACCAAGGCCCATCGTCCACCCCAAGCGCAGCAAAACAAAGCCCAGCGGGCCGTCGCCATGGAAGGGGCCTTCGCCGTCCCTTCGCCCCTCCCGATGGGCTGCCGAATCCAACTTTGGGACGACACTTGGACGACCGGGGCAACCCTAAACGCCGCCGCATGGGCCCTCCGCGACCACGGCGCCCGCGAAGTGCACGCGCGGGCCATCGCCTCAGAATAAAAAATCCCCCGCCCTGAGATCAGGACGGGGGATGGCTATCTGCGTTTAGGAACGTAGATCTATCGCTCGAGGACGATGCGTCGAATGCTTCGGCCGGTCGTCGTTTGGACCTCTACCAAGTAGACGCCCGCTGGAGTCTTGCTCAAGTCAAAGCTTTCACGGACCACGCCGGCTTCGGCATGACGCATGTGCTGACTGACCACGGCCCCCGTGAGAGATACGACGCGGAAGGTGACATCCTCGGCATCCAGGTGGCTAAACTCTACGGTGAACTGACCGGCTGTCGGGTTCGGGTAGAGGCGCAAGGACGTCAAGTTGAGGTCTTCCATGCCCACCGTGAAGTACACAGTATCTGCCACCACGCCACACGCATTGGCCGCAACAGCTACGGCAAAGGCCGGACCGTTCGCACCAAAGGTCTGCGTCACCGCATCTCCCCCTTGAACAGTGCCGTTCGAGAAGGCCCAGCCCACGGTGTCTTGACCGTTTGCATTCGCCGTGAACTGAATCGTCACAGGGTTCATGCTGATCACCGTGAAGTTGGGGTTCAACGTGGGCAGAGGACCTGCAGCCGTGGTGAAGGTCACCGCCGTGCTCCAACCGCTCGTGGTTCCGTTACAGTTGTCCTGAACAATCACCTCGTAGCTCGTGCCTGGCTGCAAACCTGTCAAGGTTACAGAACCAGAAGCAGATGCGCTTACCGTCGTGCCTTGACCTTGGGCAAAGCCGGCAGGACCGTACTCTACCATAGAAGCGGTTGCCTGGCTGCCTGAGCTCCAAGAAACGGTGGCCGTCGTACACGCTGGGGCCGTAGCCGTAACGCCCGAAGGCACACCACATGCAGAACACTGAGCCACCCAGTTACCAAGTACCTGGAAGGCCATCAAGCTGGTGCCTGGCGTCCAAGAGGCCACGGTGTCACCGAACGGTCCGACCAAATCAAAGCCAATTTCTGTGGACCAGGAACCTGGGTTTGTCACGATCACACGCGCACTGTCGCCCGCACAAAGGTTAGCGGTTTCGGTGTAGCTGGAACCTGTCGTAAAGGGCATACCGAAGGTGAAGATGGGGGTCCATCCCGTAGAAGACTTCTGCTCTACAGTAATCTGACCGCCGTTCCAACCGTCACCGTAGGAGTCAATCTCATACATGGTGAACGTACAGGTGTTCGCCGGAGCACAAAGCGTCGTCGTGACGGTCACAGGACCTGCCCACCCGGAGAAGTCGGTAGGACCACAAGAGTCACGCACATAGACGTCGTAGGTGCTACCCGCTGCCAAACCATTGATGGTGTAAGCAGAAGTGACGTTGTGCGCAATGGTGCCCGTCACAGAACCTGTACCCGTGTAGAATCCAGCAGGACCCCACATGACACAGCTACCCAATGGTGAACCAGGGCTGGTCCATGAAACCGAGGCGGAATTGTTCGTCACGGTGCCTGCCGCAGGAACGGGATCAGGACAGGTCGGAATGGCTTCCACCAGGAAGTTGTCAAAGAACACGTCAGGACCATAGCCTGAGTTACCCACGAACTTGAAGATGACATCCGAGCCGGTGTAGCTCGTAGGCAGATAGGCCAACTCATTGACAAATGTGCCCGGGGTCGTAATTCCCGCGCCGGAACTATTGAAGTTGGCCCCGATTAAGTTGACGATGGTATCCCACGTGCTCGACGTCGTAGGACGAGCCAAGAGCAACAACTGGTCGTTCGGATAGAACGTCATGTATTGGTGGCTCCAATCGAACGATGCTTGCGCATTGCTTGAAATGGTCACAGGGCGAGAGGTTAACTCGGCAAAATTTCCTGAAGTCCAGCCCCAAAAGTATCCATGCATGCTATAACCCGCGCCATTCGAGTAGCTCAAGAATTGCTTCGTTCCGCCTGCCGGATCCCAGCATGCCAGCGGAGTGATGTCAAAATTCTCGGAGTAAGGCATCGTCGCGGCCAAACATGCCGTGGTGAACGTCACCGGACCTTGCCATGGGCCAATATTGCCTGAACCACAGCTATCTGCCACCCATACAGTGTACGAAGAAGAGGGGGTCAAGCCCGTGATGCTGTAGGTGTTGCCGTTGACCAAGGTCATGTTAGGAATCGTGCCTGTACCAGGGTTGAATCCTGCAGGACCCCAGGCCACATAGGAGCCAGTGGTCGTGGGCGCACCATGAGCCCATGAAATCAATGCGGTGGTGGTAGAGGGGCTTGCCGAAACGTTTTGCGCAGGCAAACATGAGGGCTGTGCTTCGTAGTAGAAATCATCGATACCCACATCATACCACGTGCCACCAATCATGCGAAGAGCCACATGGTTATGTCCAGCGGGTACGCTTGGGAAAGCCACCGTGTATTCAACCCAGAATTCGGTCAGAGCCAATGTATCCACAGCCGTAAAGGTCGATGGGCTACTTGGACTCGCCATGGTGCCAACAATCAGTTGGATAGGACTCCAGTTGTACAACTTATTCGCACGCACCCGGATTTGAGCTCCATTGCCTTGCAAATCACCAAACATTGGAGAAACAGCCGTCACATTCGTCGCCGATGACGAAGACATGAGCAGGTAGTTGGGTGTCGAATAGGCCGCTACGTTCCATGTTTGAGGCAATAGTACCTGCCATGTAGAGCCCGAACCTGTTTGAGTTTTTGTCCAACAACCAGGGGCGTCGCCAGCCGTCATGGCATCCCAGTTTTCGTAGTAGCCTGGGGTCATGTAATAGGGCGAACACAAGGTGGTAAAGTTGAACGGACCGACCCAAATGGAGTTGCCATTGCCCGCACCGGAGCAGTTGCGCATGACATAATAGGAATAGCTCGTATTGCCATTCAGTCCCATCAAAGTGTGGGCACTTGACGTTGCCGTATCGAGGAATCCCGTGCCTTGAGTAAAGCCTGCGGGGCCCCATTCAATGACGAAATTGCTTCCTGCACTCGACCAAGTCAGCGTGGCAGAGGTATCTGTCACACCGGCCAAACCTAAGCCCGTGGGCTCTGGACACGTGGGCTGCTGCTCAATCATGATATCATCTACCCAGGCATTGTTGCCCCAGTTGCCGAAACCTACCCATCTAAACTCAGCAACTTGACCATAGTAGGTAGTTGAGTCCAGATTCACAGTCTCCTGAACAAATGTGCCCGGGGCGTTCCATGTCGCACCATCTTGCGAATCAAAATTGGCGCCTTCCTTGCTCCAAATTGTATCCCAAGTGGTTTGGCCCGAAATACGTGCCATCACAGCTAGACGCTCATTGGCCCAGGTATATGCGAGGTGAGACCATTTGAATTTAATTCGAGCCAACGCGTTCAAATTGACCGGGGCAGTCGTCATGTAGCCCGTGGAATTAGATCCCCAAGAACTACCCATGTTTGCCAACGCAGCTCCAGCTCCTGATGTCGTCCATTGAGAGGTTCCTCCCGTTAAGAAGAAACAGTTCGGGGGCCAGTTTGTGAAATCTTCCGTCACGGGAAGAGACTGCGTCACACATGGCGTGCAAATGCTCAGGGGACCCGTCCAGAAAGAATAGCCATTTCCAGCGGCTGAACAGTTTTGACGCACATAAAAGTCATAGCATGTATTTGCAGAAAGTCCAGAAATGCTGGCAGTCGTTCCAGAAACCGTTACAGTTGTGCCGGTGCCTGGTGTAAAGCCCGTGGGTCCGTATTGCACTTCAAACGTCGATCCTGTGGACGTGTAGGAGAATGTCGCGGTGCTGGACGTAGCCCCGCCCGCTACCATGTAATAAGGCTGTGGACATGCGGGAGGAGGAGCAACATTGACCGTGTAGTCATGGACTTCACCATAGGTAAAAGACGAGCATGCATCCGTGGCCAAAAGAGCCGTACCACTCCATTTACAACGAAGGCGCATTCGGTGGTTACCCGTGGCCAAGGTAGCGGGTATGACCAGCGTATTGGAATATAAAACGCCTGCGGCAGGACCCGCGGCCGAGGAACTCCAAAGGTGTTCTCCAGCGTCATCAAAGTCCCCATCATTGTTGGCGTCCACCCATAAGGCAAACCACTGACCTGAATAGCCCGTGGTTACCCCTAGTTGCAACATAGCTGTTTGTTGAACATTGACCGTGTCCGAGGGGTAATCTGCAAAGC